>DASUTW010000266.1:0-5056 GCA_036374395.1 Actinomycetota bacterium | reverse complement strand
TCACGCTCCGCGAGGCCGCATACCTGATCGGGGTGGGCCGGGTCGCCGAGGCCGAGGTCGCCCGCGGGTTCCGCTAGTCGACCGGCGTCGGGTACTCGAGCGGGACGACGACCGGCCCCTCCCCCGACCCGTCCTCGATCACCAGCGCGCCCACCAAGTCCTCGGCTCCCTCAGCGTCGAAGCTGATGTTGACCGCGCACTCCCCGCCGATGACCAGCTCCCCGCAGGTGTGCGAAGCAATGCTGAACCGTTGGTTCTCGAAGTCAAAAGCCGGCGTGAAGGCCCTCGTGCCCGTGTTCCTGACGAGCACGTTCGCCTGCGACCCATCCCAGTCCGTCGTCCCGACCTCCGCGGGGGTGGGGCCGGCCCGAGGCGTGCCCGAGACCCGGACCTGCAGCGGCTGCTCGATGGCGTTGTTCTCGATGACCACGTTGGCCTCACCCCGGGAGCCGCGGAAGGGGACGAACAGCACGGACATCGTGCAGCTGTCGCCGGGCTGGATCTCGGCGCATGCCGACACCGAGTCGGGATCGAGGGCGATGCCCTCATCCGCCGGGTCCACGCTCGCCGCGACCTCGAGGACGGCATCTCCGTCGTTCGTGATCGTCAGCTCGTGGACGGCCCCCTCCCGGACGTCGGCGGGAAAGGTGATGGTCGGGGGATCCACGACGATCACCGGGCTTCCCTCCTCCTCCTCCGGCTCCCCCGACACGCCGGTCCCGTCGAGCGGGACCCGGATCGGCCCTCCCTCGCCTTCGATGCGGATCACGAGCCTCGCCTCCCGGGCCCCCTCCTCCGTCGGGGTGAAGGAGACCACCAGGGAGCACGACCGCCCATCAGGAAGGGCAACGCCGGAGCACGTGTCGGTCGTCAGGTCGAAGTCGTCGGCGTCCGGCCCGCGGATCTTCGCGTTTCGGACCAGCACCTCCGCCCCGGTGTCGTTCGAGAGGGTGACCGCCTCGGAGGCCCCCGCGGCCTCGATCGGACGCTCGCCGTAGTCGAGCGAGGACGGGTCGATGGCGAGGCCTCCGCCGCCCCTCGTCGCCCACCAGACGACCCCGACGATCACCGCCGCGACCACGGCCGAGCCGAGGACCCAGCGGCCCCAACGGGGCCTGGGAGGCGGAGTTCCGCCTCGGTCCGGGCCGATCCGGGTGTGCGGCCCGTCCGGGATGCCGGTGGGCGGAGCGAGCGTGGGGGTCGTGGGGTCGAGCCCGTAGTACGTCGTGAGGGGCTCCCCCCAGTTCGTGGCCGCGGCGACCGCGGACAGGCTCTCGGTCGCGCTCCGGAGGTCGGCGTCCGCGGGGGATGCCGCCTCCAGGAGCCGGAGGCCCGTGGAGAGGAGCCTCATGCCCTCCGAGTGGAGGGGCGCACCCATCGAGGCCGCGCGGAGCAGGTGAGCCCGACCGGCCTGCTCGTCCCCCCCTCGGAGCGCGCGCCACCCTTCGAGGATCCAGGCGTCGGGGAGCCAGGGGAATCGCTCGACCAGCGCCAGCCCGGCCAGCCGCTCCTCCTGCCCCCTCCGCACCAGGTAGTAGCCGAGAACGGCGGCGGACGTGGGGCTCTCGAGTCCGTCCGGCCGGGATCCCTGAAGCATCTCCTCGGCCACGATGCCCGCGGCCTCGGTTCGTCCGCGGGCGAGGTAGCCGTGGAGCACCTCGCCGCTCGTCCGATCGGTGACGACCGAGGCCTCCACGCCGGCGTCGAGCTCCGGCGTGCCGTCGGCCCGCCGCAGCAGCACCTCGATCCGCTCGCCGGAAGGCAGCGCCAGGAGCCTCCATGGGATCGACTCCCCCCCGACCTGCAGGACCCGCTGGGCGGGCTGGAGCCCGGCGGCCCGGGCCAGGACGTGCTCGCTCTCCCAGGTCGTCGTCCACGTGACCGGCTCG
The DNA here is from genome assembly GCA_036374395.1 of Actinomycetota bacterium. Classification (GTDB taxonomy): domain Bacteria; phylum Actinomycetota; class UBA4738; order UBA4738; family CALAEC01; genus DASUTW01. Next base: position 3,167 of record DASUTW010000266.1, on the reverse strand, counting down.
ATCGTCCACGTCCCGTCGGCCTCCCAACGCCAGACCCGCAGCCAGACCCCCGACCCGAGCTCGTCCGACGTCCCGGAGGCGGACACCTCGCCGAGCAGCGCGTGCAGCTCGAGCCACTCGTGGGGAGAGGCGACGTGCCCCAGCTCGACCTCGACCGACGCCTCCGGGCCCACCGACGCCCGCTGGGTCAGCGCGGAGCCGGTCGGAGCGACCGCCCTGATCACGTAGGATCCCGGCCCCACCTGGACGTCGCGCATCCCGCCGAGCGGCACCGTGACCTCCGTGACCGTCTCCAGGTCCTCGGTCAGGACGGAGGCCACGAGCGGAGCGCCGGAGGCGATGTCGGACCGGCTGTCGACCCGGAGGCGCAGGAGCCCCATCAGCCCACCTCCAATGGGAAGGGTGGTGGTGGTGGCGGCATGGCCACGAACGGCTTCCGGCACTCCGGGTAGTCGCCGCCGGAGAAGCGAGCTGCGGCGTCATAGTCTCCCGGCTCCACCTCAAGCGTCCACCGCTCGGGCGACGGCCCGCGGCCGTACGAGGGCCCGGGCCGCACCGGCACGAGGGAGAGCTCGGCCACCTCCATCGCCTCGCCGGGAAGGCACTCGATCGTGACCGGCACCTTGGGCGGGCCGGGGAGGCGATGCAGCGGCACGGCGAGGCCGGCGGACTCACCGCCGAGGCGGGGGCGCTGCATCGGGGCGTCGGGCAGGTTCTCCCGGACGACGAGGTCCGAGGTCGCCTCGAGCAGCCTCCGGGACGTCACGACCCATCCGCCGCCGACGATCTCGCTCCCCAGGCCGCGGAGGCCCCTGAGCAGCGCTTCCGTCAGACGGGTGGGATGCCCCGCCCTCGCGTATGCGCGATCGTCCTCAGCGGAGGCGTAGAGGATCGGGGCGTCTCGCTCGTACTCGCGCTGGAAGCTGCCGATCGCGAGGGCCGTGGCGTCGATCCGCTGGAGAGCCAGGGTGGAGCGCATCACCTGCCGGCACGCATCGACCACGTAGAGCTGTCGTCGGGCTCGGCACGTGGCCATCCCTTCGAAGGTCATCGTGAAGTCGACCGAAGCCTCGAAGGGACGCTGGGCGCTCCGTCCGAAGTCCTCCGCGAGCAGCGCCACGACCTCTCGCATGAGGCCATGGCCGCAGAAGGAGAGGATCGCCACGTTGCCCTCGTGACGATCGCATCGAGCGAACCACGCGTCGAAGGCCCGTCGGAGGTTGTCGATCGTGCCCGCCTCCACCTCGACCGAGCGGCCGTCCGGGAGGTCGTAGGCCTGGGACGGCGACAGCAGCAGCTCCACGCTTCCCAGAGGAGCATCCGGGTTGTCCATCTCTGCGATGAACCAGTCCGTCACCGCGCGGGCGGACAGGGGCGGCGAGGAGAGCTGGCCCAGGCCCACGCCCCGCAGATGGTCGAGGGGCTCGTCACCACCTGCCAGGTGCCGGTACGTCCCCACTCCCATCGTGAACAGATGGGTTCGCGGGCCGTCGGCCTCGTCGTCGAAGAGCGTCGTCATGCCGCCGGCCCCGCCACGCGCTCGCCGAGGCGGTCGTGGAAGCTGGGCCGCACGAAGTACGTGGTGTGCGCGAAGAGGACCCCCTTCCCCGTCGAGTACTCGTAGTCCTCGACCTCGCTGAAGACCCCCTCCGCCACGAACCCCAGCACGTCGTTGCGATCGAAGATGTTGATCCAGCGCGAGACGTTCGGGGGCTTCGGCGCGCGATCGCCCGCGCTCTTCGGGACGGCCTCGTCGCTCTCGGCGAACAGCTTCAGCTCTTCGAAGAACGCGACCTGCGATCCCACCGTCACCAGCACGTCCACCTCCAGGTCCGGGCGGAAGTGGGTGAGGAGGTCGTACGCGATGTTCCCTCCCATACTGTGGGCGACCACGATCAGGCGCGGATCCTCGGCGGTCACGGCCTGCCGCGCGGCGTCCAGCGCGTCCGCCACCTCCACGACGATGGGCCCCGGCGCGGCGGCCATCCCCCGCTGACGGAGGTACACGAGGATGTCGCCGAGGAAGAGCGCGGTGCTGCGGTGGGCGGGAGCCCTGGCCACCTCCACGACGGCCCGACCCGCGAGCCGCCCGACGAAGCCCTTGATCCGGTCGGCGGCCTCTCCGATCCGGGCCCAGCTCTCGGCGGCGCCCAGCGCCTCGTAGGCGGGCTCGGGCTCACCCGAGGGGGCCGCCTCGTCCCCGGTCCACGCCTCCACTCGGCGCTCGAGCTCCTCCAAGAACTCCTCGTCCGTCTGCACCTCGTCCAGCCACCCGAGATCCGGCTCGTGCCTGGCGTAGTCCACGGCCCGGGCCGCCATCCGTGCGAGCTCGTCTGAGGCGCCGGCGGAGATCTCGGCCGCGGCCGCCCACAGCAGGTCCACCGCCTCTTCGAGCGACCGCCGAGCCGTGGCCAGCAGGGGGGCGCCGCTCGGCGGGCGATCCTCAAGGATCGGGGCGCTCAGCACGGCGAGATCTTCGTCCTCGGGTCCCAGCGCCTCGACGGGGGACCCAGGGAGGGATGCATGATCCCAGGCGAGACGGGCGCCGTGGCGTCCCCAGTACGGGTTCGTGATCGTAACGGCAGAGGGATCGGTCACCGTTCGGGCGAGCATGAACCGCCGGAACATGGCGTCCCTGGCGTCGACCGCGTCCTCGAACCCCGGGCCCTCCCGGGTCCCCACGCCGTGGATGAACACCAGAGGCATGACAACCTCCTCGAGTCCGGGAACAGTAGAGCGGCCGCCCACCGGACACCATCGGCCGTTCGGCCTCCGCCGAACGCGCTACGGCCGCTCAGCCCCGGCTTCGAGGAACGGAGACCACCGCGGACGCCGTCGTGCTGTTCCCGCAGGCGTCCGTCACGAGGTAGGTGATCGTGTACTCCCGCCCCGTGCCCGTGCCCGAGCGCTCGGCCCTGAGCCGGAAGTTGAAGTCGTCCACGATCACGATGTCGTTGACGGTGCTCCCGTCGTCCTCGCCGTCGTCCGGCTCGTTCGAGGTCACCGAGACGAGCTCGACCGTCGGGTTCGGGTCCGCGTCGGTGACCGAGACGGAGGCCGTGACGTCCCGGTACCTGTGATCGGGCGGCCACAGCACGTCCGGCGAGACCGTCACGTCCACGACCGGGGCCGTCGTCTCGCACATCCCGATCACGACGGGGTCGTGG
>DASUTW010000265.1:0-2879 GCA_036374395.1 Actinomycetota bacterium | reverse complement strand
CTCGTCGGCCAGGCGGTCGATCACGTTCCCGCTGGTGGATCCGAAGGCCACCTGATCGGCGATCGTCTCGGCCGCGCGGTCCCGGAGCGCGCCCGGGTCGTCCTCCGCGTCGGCCTCGAGAACCCGAGCGATGGTGTCCCGGTCCCCGGTGTCGGTGAGGGCCATCCGCAGGCGGACCGTGAGATCGAGGCGGACGCTGGCGCCGGCGAGCTCGAGGGCCTGCCGGGCGGCGTCCACCGCCGCGGGGTCGGTGCCCTCCTGGGTCACCAGGACGATCTCTTCCTCCGCCAGCCTGCCCGTCACGACGTACGCCTGGATCTCCGCGCCGAAGTCGCCCCACTCGCCCAGCCTCGCCTCGAGCCGGGCGACCTCCTCGCGAAGCTGGCCCGACTGCTCGGAGAGTCGATCGGTGGTCCGCTCGAGCTGCGCCACGATGCCCCGGTTGAGGACGGTGGTGCCCGTCAGCACGCCCAGCCCCAGGGCGAGGAACACCGCCACCAGCGACACGAGGTGGAAGCGGAACGAGATCATCGGCGCCCGGCCCGGATCATGCGCCGCCTATCGTAGCCCCGATCAGAAGCCGATCGAGAAGAGCGCCTGGCGGATCAGCTCCCACAGCTGCTTGAAGAAGAGGCGCAGGGGCTGGGACACGGCCACCACGGCGACCATCGAGAAGAGCGCGGCTCCCACGAGCATGGCGACGTCCCGTCCCCGGATGCGGCTCCGGTACATCCGGGAGACGCCCTTGGCGTCCACCAGGATCTCCCCCACGCGGAGCCGCACCAGGAACGTGCTCGACATGCCCTTCCTCCCCTTGTCCAGGAACTCCCGGAGGTTCCCGTGGCTCCCCACGGAGACGATGAGCTCCGCGCCCTTCTCGTGGGCCAGGAGGTAGGCCACGTCCTCGCTCATCCCTGAGGACCGCAGCACCGAGAACGGCAGCCCGAGCGCTTCCAGGCGGGCCCGGCCGGGGGCGGTGCCGTCCGGGTAGGCGTGCAGCACGATCTGGGCGCCCGACCTGAGGGCTTCCTCGGAGACGCTGTCCATGTCCCCGATCACGATGTCGGGGCGGTAGCCGGCCTCGAGCAGGGCGTCGGCGCCGCCGTCCACCCCCATCAGGAGCGGCTTCACCTCGCGGATGTAGGGACGAAGGGCTGCGAGATCCTCCCGGTAGTTCGGGCCCCGGACCACGACCAGGACGTGCCGCTCGGCGAGGTCCTCGTGGAGCTCCGGCATCCCCTCCCCCCCGAAGAGGAGGTCGCGCTCCCGCTGCATGTACTCCAGCGTGTTGCGGGCGAAGGCCTGGAGCTGCTCGGAGAGGCCCTCCCGCGCCTCCTCCATCGCCCGGCGAACGGTCTCGGGGGTCTGGCGGACGCCCACGCCCACCAAGGCGTCGTCGGCGTAGACGCGGTCGCCCTCCACCCGGACCTGCATCCCCTCGCGGACCTTCTCCATGAGGAGCGGCCCCACCCCGTCCACGAGGGGGATGCCGCCCTCGGCCAGGAGGAGCGGCCCCAGGTTCGGGTAGCGGCCGGTGATCGAGGGGCTGGCGTTCACCACGGCGGCGACCTCCCTGGCCACGAGGCCCTCCGCGGCGACGCGGTCGAGGTCCTCGTGGTCGATCACGGCGATCTCGCCGCGCTGCACCCGGGTGAGGAGGCGCTTCGTACGCCTATCCACCCGGGCCGCGCCGGCTCTGCGCCTGGTTCCGAGCCCGAGCATCCACCACCTCCACGTGCACGTGCGGCAGCCGGCCCGCCGTGTACCGATCGACCTGGGAGCGGAACGAGAACGACCTGGCCCGTCCCAGCGGCGTGACACCCGCCACGACGCGATCCCCTGGTGCAAGCCTACCGCTGCGGAGGTGCAACAGGACCACCTCGATCCCCGGCGCCCCGTCGGGGGCGATCGCCACCCGCACGTCGGGGTGACGCCCGTAGAGTCGGTAGCGACGGGCCTCGATCACGCGGCCGCTCACGGGCGACAGGACCCGGGCCTCGCCGCTCACGACGACGTCCACCGCGGACGTCGGCGGCGACCCTCTCCCCCGGGGGTCCATCACCGCGTATCGCAGGTCGCCCGCGGGCCCGGGCCGGAAGCGGGGATGGCGACAAGGCCGGCACCGTCCGTGCGGAAGCATCGGGAGAGCGCCCTCCATCGAGGCCTCGTGGAAGGCCACGAGCCGCGGCGAGGAGGCCGGTAGGTGGAGCCGGATCCCCAGGGCCTCGGCGAACACGGGGGTGGCGGGCGGCGCGGATCCGCCCTCGATCGACGGCTGGCGGGGCGGAGTGGATCTCGCGCCGCCCGCCACCCCGACCAGGGCCGGGATCCACACGCCGAGGGCGAGCAGGGCCGCGGCGGCGACCCACCGGGCCCTCACCCCCGCTTCTCCTTATCCGCCTCGGCCAGGAGCTGCTCGGCGTGCGTGGCCGCCTCCTCGGTCGGCATCCCCGAGAGCATCCGCGACAGCTCGGCCACCCGCTCCTCCCCCTCCAGGGCGCGGACCGTCGTCCTGCCGTCCTCCTTCGCGACGTGGAAGTGGCGGTCGGCGAAGCACGCGATCTGAGGGAGGTGGGTCACGACGAGGACCTGCCGAGAGCCGGCCAGCCTGGCCAGGCGTCGGCCCACGGCCACCCCCGCCCGTCCCCCGATGCCGGCGTCGACCTCATCGAAGACGAGGGTGGGGACCTCGTCGAGGTCGGCGAGGATCGTGCGGCAGGCGAGCATCGTCCGGGAGAGCTCGCCCCCCGAGGCCACCTTGCGCAGCGGCTGCGGGGCCTGCCCCGGCCCGCCGGCGAAGAGCAGCTCGGCGGCCTCGGTGCCGTCGGGCCCCGCCTCCTGGGGGCGGAGGTCCACCTCGACGCGGGCCCCCGACATCC
>DASUTW010000264.1:0-3845 GCA_036374395.1 Actinomycetota bacterium | reverse complement strand
CGCGCCCCTGGGCCTCACGCCGAGCGAGCAGCGCGTCGCCGACCTCGTGGCCAGCGGCATGACCAACAAGGAGGTGGCCGCGGCGCTGTTCATCAGCCCCAAGACGGTCGACTCCAATCTCTCCCGGATCTACCGGAAGCTGGGCGTCAGGTCTCGAACCGAGCTCGCCGCGAAGTTCCCTCCCGAGTCCGCGCCCGACGCTGCCGAGATCACAGACCCGGAATCATCTTGATGTCGGCCCACCGCCCGCACTTGTAGGTCCCGAAGTACACGTTCGTCGCGTCGTCCTCACGGTCCCACGCGTAGGTCGTCGTCAGCGAGTTCTTCTTGGGCAGCTGCCAGATGACCTGGGTGGGCCCACCGATCGGGTGGCTCCGCAGGGAGACCCCCCGGCCGCAGGCGAACCCACCACGAGCGAAGTACACGGTGCCCTCGTCGTTCACCGACGGGCCCCACTGGCACTTCTTCTCCGGGTTCGGGATCAGGGTCGTCGCGCTCGACGCGATGTCGTATCGGTAGACGTTGCACGAGGTCGCTCTGCCCCGACGGTCCCAGGTGGTCTTCTCGAAGGAGACGTACTCGCCGCGGACCTGTCCCGTCAGCAGCACCCTCCTTCCTCGCGACATCGAAGCGACGAGCCTGCGCTCCTGCGTGGTGCGGTTGAACAGGTAGAGGCGTCGCCCGCCGGTGTTGAGGTGGCGCGCGAAGAGGAGCCAGTCTCCCGAGAGGCTCGGCCAGTACTCCCACTGCCTGGAGTTCACGGCCCCCGGAGCCTTCGTTTTCGTCCTCGTCTCGAGGTCCATGAACCAGATGCTGGAGCGGCCGCGACGTCCGAGGGTGAACTCCTGGTAGACGAGCGTGGTGCCGTCGATCGCTCCCAGCACCCCGTTGGATCCCTTGCGGTTGACCCGGAACCTGGAGCCGCCGACCGGCTTCGCGTACACGATGTCCGCCCTCCCGGTCCACACCGTCCAGGCGAGCCACTGGTCCGTCGCCGCAGCTTTCCACTCGGCTTTGTTGGTGGCGACGACGGTCTGAGGAGCGACCGCCTCCGCTGGAAGAGCGTTGGTCAGGGCCACCGCGAGGGCGGCGACGAGGACGAGGGACCTCCGCCAGAACGACTGAGCGTGTCTCGATCCGACGATCATGGTCGGCCTCCTCGGCTTTGGACTGCTGTGAGCGTAGGAGAGGGGAAGGCGCGAGGAATCGGGAGGATCCCCCGATCTGTGCTTTCCGTCTTCGGCACCCCACAGATAGGGGGATCCTCCCGATTCCTCGGATCGCTTGCCCACCTACCCTCGCGGTGATGGATCAGACGCTCTTCATGGTGGAGGGGTACGTGGCCGGCATCACCCGGGAGCAGGTCGTGTCAGGCGTCGCCAGGCTGAAGGCGGCGGCGACCGAGATGGGGCGGGAGGGCATCGAGATCCTCCATGTCGGCTCCACGTTCGTCCCGTCAGAGGGCTCGATCTTCTCGCTCGTTCGGGGCGCCTCCCGGAGCGATGTCGAGGAGCTGAGCAGGCGTGGTCGTTTCCCCTTCCACCGCATCACCGAGGCCGAGTTCGTGGAGTGAGGGAGGGGTGGGGTGGCATGAACATTATCGTTCCGCCCACAGAGAGTGCCCCCGACGGGGGAGGGTCCACGGGCAGCCTCGATCATCCGGGTGAGACGCCCGGGCCGCCGCCGCCCGAGCGGCGTCGCCGGCGCCAGACCATCCTGACCGCGGTCGCGGGGGTCGTGATCCTGGCGGTGACCGCTCTCCTCATCACGATCGCCGGACGAGGAGACTCAACGTCGCCAGCCGCCGCCTCGCCTCCGCCCTCGCCATCACCATCCCCTTCGGTCCCCGGGGCCGTGGCCGATCTCGAGGCACAAGCCAGGCCCTTCGAGGTGACGCTGAGGTGGGGTGCGCCGAGCGCCGGAGCGACCGCCGACACGTACGGCGTCTACAGGGACGGGACGCTGCTGGAGAACCTGGAGGCGGGTTCCTCGACGTTCGTCGACACGACCGTTCTCCCGGAGCAGGAGTACGAGTACTTGGTGCGGACGCTCTCGAAGGGGGTCTCATCCGAGGACGCGACGGTCGACGTCGAGACTCCCGCCGCTCCGCTCGCCCTGGCCCGGGTCGCCGGGACCTACGACATCCGCGCGCGGACGACCTCGAGGTCGGGCTACGACGACTACCCCGACCAGCAGACCCGCGCCTGGTCGCTCAAGCCTCGATGCAAGGAGGGGACGTGTGACGTCGTCTGGAGGGATCTGGCCGGCAAGGACCAGCCCATCAGGCTCAGCCGCAAGGGTCCCTCGTACCGAGGATCGGGCTCCTCCCGGACGTTTGCACTATGTCAAGGGGTGCCGGCCACGTCGTCGGTGGACGTCGCCCTCACGGTCGAGAAGGCGAAGGTCGTCAAGGGCCGCTGGATCGCGACCCGGCTGACCGGAACGCTTCATCACGCGGAGTCCGCTCAGCTGGGGTGCGGAACGAGCAGCATCGACTTGGCGGTCCGGGCGATCCGAGTCGGATAGGAGGCGGCGATGGATCCGCATCCGCCAGGTTCGATGGAAGACGCAGGTCAGCCCGCCACGCGGGCACCGGAGGACCGGCCCCGCTTCGACTGGGATGAAGGCCCCGCGAGGCCCCGTCCGCCTCGCCCTCGACGTCTCGCCGCGCGCATCTTCGCCTTCATCGGCGCCGTGGTGCTGTGGCTGTCGATCGCGTTCCTTCTCGTCCTGGTGACTGGGGAGATCCTTACGAAGGACTACTACCTATCGGAGGGCCTGTGGGAGGCTGCCGCCCGGAGATTCGACGCGGCCTCGGCCGTCGTGATCGGAGTCTTCCTGATCGTGAGCATGGGGCTCATCGCCAAGCGCGTTGGCTACAGGTTCCGCGACGGGCTCATGGTCTTCATCCCGATCTACTCCTACGTCTTCATGGTGAAGATGCTGTGGCGCTGGTCCTCCCTCCCGGAACGTCCCTGGGACGACCGAGGCCGGGACCGGATCGACGGACCCGATCCGGGGGAGCCGACGGAAGTCGAGTCCCGGGCATCTCGGCGTCCGATCATGATCGGGGGGCTCGGGATCATGGCCCTCGCCGTGTGGATCGTTCTCTTCTCGATCCAGCCGTGGGCACCCGAACAGGGGGGATGGCGCACGACGGAAGCGAACGGGGTGTCTCTCTCCCTCCCATCGAGCTTCGCCGTCTTCACGGACCCCGACGAGATCGCTCAGGTCGTGATGGAAGGCACCGACCCCTCGGCCCGGGAGGTCGCGGAGATCATTCAGCAGTTCCCAGACTTCTTCGTTCTCCTCGCCTCCGAATTCTCCGAAGAGGGGACGGAGACCGGAAGCCTCGTGCTCGTCCTGCGGCTCCCCAGCTTCGGGGTGCCCTTCGACGAGATGATCTCCTCATACGAGGAGGATTTCGAGGGCTACGAATTGGCAAGCCCCGTCTCACGGCAGGCGGTGGACGTGGGGGTCTCCGGTCTCCGTGCCGTCCGGTTCGACTACGACCACCGCCTGCCCGGATTCCCCGGCGAGGTTCACTCGGCCGACTTCGTGGTGGACGGCGGCATGCAGGTCTGGCTCCTGCAGACCATCAACCCGGCCGACCGATGGGAGGAGCATACGTCTCGGCTCGATCGGATCGTCGCTTCGCTCGCCTTCACCTAGGGCGATCGCCGTTCTGCGTCGACCACGTCGCCGATCGCCTCGACCACGAGGTCGGGGCGGTCGTGGTGGATCATGTGGCTCGCGCCCTCGGCCACCCGGCGCTCCCCGCGTGACGAGAGGGCGGCCAGCTCGCCCTGCAAGTCCTGCCAGACGTCCTCGTATCGCTCTTGGTC
>DASUTW010000263.1:0-2927 GCA_036374395.1 Actinomycetota bacterium | reverse complement strand
ACTTCCAGGCGGAGGCCAGGGCCTCCTCCATGCCGTGCAGCAGCACCTCGAACGAGATGCCCCGCTCGCGCTCGAGCTCCCGCAGCGCCTCGAGGAACTCCAGGTTCATGACGGCCCCCACTCGAAGATCGTTCTGGCGGAGGCGATGTCGTCCCATGCCATCCGCCGCTCGGCGTCCTCCACGCGAATCGTGACCGCCTCCTCGTCGGCCGCCACGATCTCGCCCCTGTGCGAGCGCTCGCCGTCGATCGGCGCGTACGTCTTGACCTTCACCCTCTCGCCCACCCGCTTGGCGAAGTCCTCCGGCTTCCTCAGCGGCCGCTCGACGCCCGGCGAGGAGACCTCGAGCGTGTAGGCCGCATCCCCGCCGAAGTCGAGCGCGTCGAGCCGCCGCGAGACCTTCTCGCTGGTCTCCGCGATCGTGTCGAGGTCTATGCCGCCGTCACGGTCCACGGTGACGCGGAGCACGCGGCGGCCACCCTCCTTCCGGAAGGTCGCCTCGACGAGCTCGAGGCCCATGCCCTCGACGACCGGGCCGATCGTGGTCTCCAGGTCCATCGCCTCCAAACAACAAGCGTGGGCGCCCGCCCACGCTTGACGTGTTCCCTCCGAGCCAGTATAGCGAGTCGATCTCGGGCACGGGAAAGCCGCCCCGCGAGGGGGGCGACCCGCTCGAATCAGACGGCCCGGCGCTGGCCTCCCGGCTCGCCCCAGTGGTCCCGGCGGTTCATCCGCTGGGCCAGCCGCTGGTCCTCCCACCCGATCTGGTGGCGGACGCCGAGCGCCCGGCAGGCCCCCTCGGCGGCCTCCTGCGAGGGGAAGACCTCACGGGCCCACGTCCCGCCGACGTCGATCACGATGCAGTCCCAGGTATCACGCCCGATACGCTGGATCACGGCCTCGGGGTCGTTCGCCACCATCGCGAAGCGCCGGAACTCGGAGCGCATCTTGGCCGCCATCGAAGGAACCGTACGGGAGGTCGGGCCCACCCGCAACCGCCCTCAGGGCGCCTCGGCGACGAGGCCGGGGAGCGCGGCGGCCGCGTCGTTCAGGGGAACCTCGCGCTGGTCGCCGGTCGCCCGGAACCGGACCTCCAGTGCCCCCGCCTCGATCCCCCGCTTCCCGACCACCACCGCGACCGGGTACCCGATCAGCTCGGCGTCGGTGAACTTCACGCCGGCCCGCTCGTCGCGGTCGTCGATCACGACCTCGATCCCGGCCTCGGTCAGCTCTCCGTACAGCCGCTCGGCGACCGCCACGACCTGCTCGTCGTCCATGTTCGTGGGGATCAACACGACGTCGTACGGAGCGATGGCTCGGGGCCAGGCGATGCCCTTCTCGTCGAGGTGCTGCTCCACGACGGCCGAGATGATCCGGCTGACGCCGATCCCGTAGCAGCCCATCAGGAACGGTCGCTCGGAGCCGTCCTCGTCCACGAACGTGGCCTCGAGAGGATCCGAGTAGCGGGTCCCGAGCTGGAACGTGTGCCCGACCTCGATCGAGCGACCCAGCATCAGCGTCCCCTCGTGACAGCGGGGGCAGACGTCCCCCTCCTTCACCCCCGAGAGGTCCTCCCACCGGTCGACCGCGAAGTCGCGGTCGAGGTTCACCCCGGTGACGTGCGCGTCCGGCTCGTTCGCCCCCGCCACCCAGTTCGCGCCCGTCCGGATCGAGTGATCGGCGATCACCGTCACGCCCTCGAGGCCCTGGGGACCGATGTAGCCCTTAGCCAGGCCCGCCTTCTCGAAGTCGGCGTCCGTCAGCATCCCCACCTCTTCGGGAGCGAACAGCCGGGCGAGCTTGTTCTCGCTGACCTCACGGTCGCCGGGCAGCAGGACGGCGACCAGCTCGTCCTTCACCTTGTAGACGAGGCACTTCAGCACCCTGTGCTCTGGCACCTGGAGGAGGTCCGCCACCGCCTCGATCGTGGCGCGCCCCGGCGTGGGGACCACCTCCATCGGCTTCGGCTCCTCCTGCGCGGGGGCCTTGGGCCAGTGGGCCTCCGCCGCCTCGACGTTGGCCGCGTAGTCGCAGCTCGTGCAGTGGACGAAGAGGTCCTCGCCCACCTCGGCGGGAGCCATGAACTCGTGGTTGACGTCGCCCCCGATCAGGCCGGGGTCGGCCTCCACCACACGGAAGTCGAGCCCGCACCGGGTGAAGATCCGCCTGTAGGCGTCCACCATCTTGCCGTAGGAGACGCGAAGACCGTCGAGGTCGCGGTCGAACGTGTAGGCGTCCTTCATCAGGAACTCGCGGGCCCGGATCAGGCCGGACCGAGGGCGCGCCTCGTCCCGGTACTTCCACTGGATGTGGTAGAGGTTCAGCGGCAGGTCCCGGTACGACGACACGTCGGCGTCCACGAGCGGGGTCACGACCTCCTCGTGGGTGGGGCCGAGGCCGAGCTCGCGGTCGTGCCGGTCGTGGAGGACGAACATCAGGTTCTCCGCGGCGTAGGCCTGCCAGCGGCCGGATATCTTCCAGGGCTCCGACGGGAGGATGGCCGGCATCCGCACCTCCTGGGCTCCCTTGGCGTCCATCTCCTCCCGCACGATCCCCTCGACCTTGCGCAGGACGCGGAGACCGAGCGGCAGCATCGTGAACACGCCGGACATCAGCTTCCGGACGAAGGCCCCCTGCGCGAGCAGCCTGGCCGAGGGAGCCTCCTCGTCGCCGGGAGGCTCCCGGAGCGTGTGCGCGAACAGCTCGGACATCCGCATGGTCCGTCAGGATACAGGGAGGCGGCGCCCGGCCGCCCGGATCAGGCTCGCGGCGTCTCGGCGGCCAGTTTCTTGGCCTCGGCCACCAGGGCCTCCACGAACTCCGACTCGGGGATGCGCTTCTCCTGGACCTTCCCCCGGACGATCAGCTGGCCGTAGCCCTTCCCGGCCGCGATCCCCAGGTCGGCCTCGCGAGCCTCGCCGGGCCCG
>DASUTW010000262.1:0-2583 GCA_036374395.1 Actinomycetota bacterium | reverse complement strand
GGCCTACCTCGTGTCCCAGGGGATCCCGGACTCGGCCGTGGACCCCTCGCCGGTCGGCCGCACCTCCCTGGAGAGCCTGGAGGCGGCCTCCCGGTACATGGAGGCCGAGGCCCTCCAGAGCGCGTTCCTCGTCTCGGACCCCTGGCACAACCTCAGGATCCGCCGGATGGCCCGGGACCTCGGCATCGAGGCCTACGTCTCGGCCACCTTCCAGTCGGCGGCCAGGAGCCAGGGGACGCGGCTGGCCGGCTACGTGCGGGAGACGTTCGCGTACGTCTTCTACCGGCTGACGGGCTCCTGAGCCCGGAGGAGGCGTCGGAGGCTCGTGCTACCCTTCGGCCCGTGGGCTCGATCAGGGAGCGTCAGGAGGATCTGGAACGTCGGACGCTGTCGGATCGCGCGGCGCTCGCCGCCGAGTCCAAGGGCCGGGAGCGGGAGGAGCCGGCCCACCACATGCGGACCGCCTTCCAGGTCGACCGGGACCGCATCGTCCACTCCAAGGCCTTCCGCCGCCTGAAGCACAAGACGCAGGTGTTCATCTCGCCCGAGGGGGATCACTACCGCGTCCGCCTCACCCACACGCTCGAGGTCACGCAGATCGCCCGGACCATCGCTCGGGCCCTCCGGCTCAACGAGGACCTCACCGAGGCCATCGCCCTCGGCCACGACCTCGGTCACACCCCGTTCGGGCACCTGGGCGAGGAGGCGCTCACGCCGTTCCTGGACCGGCCGTTCCATCACAGCGAGCAGAGCCTCCGCGTCGTGGACCACTTGGAGCGAGACGGGCAGGGCCTGAACCTGACCTGGGAGGTCCGGGACGGCATCCTGGGCCATCCCTGGAAGATGCCGCCCCCCGCCACCCTCGAGGGCTGGACCGTCCGCATGGCCGATCGCATCGCCTACGTCAACCACGACATCGACGACGCGATCCGCGCGGGCCTGCTCACCGAGGAGTCGCTCCCTCGGGACGTCACCGCGGTGCTCGGCGCCGGGCACAGCGACCGGATCGAGGCCCTCGTCGACGACATCGTGGCCCAGGGCGTCGAGTCGGGCGAGGTGGGGATGTCGCCCCCGATCGCCGAGGCGCTCGACGCGCTCCGCGACTTCATGTTCGAGCGGGTCTACCTCCGCCCGGAGAGCCGGGGCGAGCAGGAGAAGGCGATCGGGGTGATCAGGGCGCTGTTCGAGCACTACCTGGAGCATCCCGAGGAGGTCCCGGCGGAGTACGCCGAAGCGCCGGGGGGCCCGGCCACCCGGGTCGCCGACTACATCGCCGGCATGACCGACCGGTACGCGCTGCGGACGTACGAGCGGCTCTTCCTTCCCCAGGAATGGATGCTGTGAGGCGGAGGAGAGCGCGTGGCGCGCATCAGGCAGGATGACGTCGAGGCGGTCCGGGAGCGAACCGACATCGTCCGCCTGATCCAGCAGCACGTCGCCTTGAAGAAGGCCGGCCGGTCGTTCACGGGGCTCTGCCCCTTCCACCAGGAGAAGAGCCCCTCCTTCACCGTGGATCCGGGGAAGGGCGTCTACTACTGCTTCGGGTGCGGCAAGGGCGGCAACGCCTTCCACTTCGTGATGGAGGTCGAGCAGCTGACCTTCCCCGAGGCCGTGGAGCGGCTGGCCGGCCCGGCCGGCGTCACCCTCCGCTACGAGGGAGGCGGCCGGGAGGACCGCCGGGAGCGCTCGCGGCGCGACGCCCTCTTCCGCGCCAACGACCTCGCTGCCGACCTCTACCACCGGATGCTGATGGAGGGGCGCGAGGGCGAGGAGGCCCGCCGCTACCTCGCCTCTCGCAGCATCACGAAGGAGACCGCCGAGCGGTTCCGGATCGGGTACGCGCCCGGCTACCCCGACTTCGTCCTCCGGCGGCTGGGCCGCGAGCTCTCGCCCGAGATCCTCGTGCAGGCCGGCGTGGCGATGAAGGATCAGCGCGGCGGCGTCCGGGACCGGTTCCGGGCCCGGGTGACGTTCCCCATCGCCGACCTCTCGGGGCGCAGCGTGGGGTTCGGGGCGCGCCTGCTCCAGGGCGAGGGCCCCAAGTACCTGAACTCCCAGGAGACCCCCGTCTACCGAAAGGGCGAGCTCCTCTACAACCTCGACCGGGCCAAGGGCGAGATCGGCAAGGTCGGAACGGCCCACGTGGTGGAGGGCTACACGGACGTGATCGCGCTGGCCCAGGGCGGGGTGGAGACGGCCGTGGCCACCTGCGGGACCGCCCTCTCGGAGGGGCACTTCCGGCTCCTCTCGCGCTTCGCCGCCCGGATGGTGCTGGCGTTCGACTCGGACGAGGCCGGGGCACGCGCCGCCGAGCGGGCCGCCGGTCTGTTCGAGGCCTACCCGCTCGAGGTGGCTGTCCTGGTCCTCCCCGAGGGCCTCGACCCCGCCGACCTCGTGAAGGAGCGAGGGGCCGACGCGTTCCGGGAGCTGGCGGAGGGGGCAGTGCCGCTCGTCGAGTACATGCTGCGCCGCTCGCTGCGGGACGCGGATCTCGAGAGCCCGGAGGGGCGCTCGCGGGCCGTCCGGAGCGCCCTCCCGATCGTGGCCGGCCTGGACGACCTCGTCCGTCGGGAGCAGTACGCG
>DASUTW010000261.1:0-5597 GCA_036374395.1 Actinomycetota bacterium | reverse complement strand
GAGCGCACCGCCCTCAACTTCCTGGGGAGGCTCTCGGGCGTGGCCACGCAGGCCGCCCGGTTCGTGGAGGCGGTCGGAGGCACCGGCGTGGTCGTCCGCGACACGCGGAAGACCACGCCGGGCCTCCGCTCGCTGGAGAAGTACGCCGCGGCGCTCGGAGGGGTGACCCCCCACCGTGCCGGGCTGTTCGACGGCATCCTCATCAAGGACAATCACGTGGCGGCGGCGGGGGGCGTGGCGGAGGCCGTCCGGGCGGCGAAGGCCTCGCGGCCCGATCTCCGCGTTGAGTGCGAGGTCGAGACGCCGGAGGAGGCCGAGGCGGCGGTGGGCGCCGGGGCCGAGGAGGTGCTCCTCGACAACATGCCGCTGGAGGCGATGCGGGAGGCCGTGGCCCGGGTCGCGGGCCGGGCCCGGCTCGAGGCCTCGGGGGGCGTGACCCTGGAGAACGCGCGGGCCGTGGCGGAGACGGGGGTGGACGCGCTCTCGTCCGGGGCGATCACGCACGGAGCGCCGTGGCTGGACCTGTCGCTCGAGGTGCTGGAGGACGTGGACCTGCCCGCGGAGGAGGGCTGAGATGCTGCTGGCCGTGGACGTCGGCAACACCGAGACGGTGCTCGGGGTGTTCAACGACCGCGAGCTGACCCGGCACTGGCGGATCTCGACCGTCGCCGACCGCACCGCGGACGAGCTGGCGCTGATGTTCGGCGGCCTCCTCGAGCACCAGGACCTCTCCTTCGACCGCAACGTCACCGCGGTGGTCGTCGCGAGCGTGGTGCCGTCCGCCACGTCGGCCCTCCGAGAGATGGTGCGCCGCTACTTCGGCTTCCGGCCCCTGATCGTGGAGCCCGGCGTGAAGACCGGGATCCCCGTGCTCACCGACAACCCCAAGGAGGTGGGGGCCGACCGGGTCCTGAACGCGGTGGCGGCGGTCGAGCTCCACGGGTCCCCGGCCGTGATCGTGGACTTCGGGACGGCCACGACCTTCGACGCGGTCTCTGACAAGGGCGAGTACGTGGGCGGCGTGATCGCCCCCGGCGTGCAGATCTCGGCCGCCGCGCTCTACGAGCACACCGCCAGGCTCCCGCGCGTGGAGCTGGTCGCGCCGAGCTCGGTGATCGGGAAGAGCACCGTGGAGAGCGTGCAGTCCGGCATCATGTACGGCTACGCCTCGATGGTGGACGGCGTCGTGGAGCGGATCGCGAAGGAGCTCGGGGAGCCGACCGTGATCGCCACCGGGGGGCTGGCGCCCGTCATGATCGAGGAGTGCCGCTCGATCGACCATCACGAGCCGTGGCTCACGCTCCAGGGGCTGCGCATCGTCTTCGAGAGGAACACGGGATGACGACGGAGGATCCGCGAGAGGCGCGCCGCCGCAAGCTGGAAGCCCTGCGTGAGCGAGGCGTCGCTCCGTTCGCGCTGCGCTTCGATCGCTCCGCGCGGGCGGCCGACCTCCACGAGAAGCACGCCGGTCTCGAGGCCGACGCCGAGACGGGCGAGGTCGTGCGGGTCGCCGGCCGCCTCATGACGCTCCGCCGCCACGGGAGGCTCTCGTTCGCCACGCTTCGCGACGGGAGGGGCGAGATCCAGCTGATGCTGGCGGAGGGGACGCTGTCGCCGGACGGGCTGGCCCTCCTCGACGATCTCGACCTCGGAGACTGGGTGGGGGCCGAGGGCGAGGTGGTGACGACGAAGCGGGGGGAGCTGTCCGTCCGGGCCACCGAGCTGACCCTGCTGACGAAGGCGCTCCGCCCGCTCCCCGAGAAGTGGCACGGCCTGAAGGACGTCGAGGCGAGGTATCGGCAGCGCTACCTCGATCTGGTGGCCAACCCGGAGGTCGCCGAGCGGGTCCGTCAGAAGGCGCGCGTCCTCCATGCGATGCGCGACCACCTCGACGGTCTGGGCTTCGTCGAGGTGGAGACACCGGTGCTCCAGTCGGTGCCCGGCGGGGGCCTGGCCAAGCCCTTCCTCACCCACCACGACGCGCTCGACGTCCCCATGTACCTCCGCATCGCGCTCGAGCTCCACCTGAAGCGCCTGCTCGTCGGCGGCCTGGAGCGCGTCTACGAGATCGGGCGCACCTTCCGCAACGAGGGCGTCTCCACGAAGTACAACCCCGAGTTCACGATGCTCGAGGCGTACCAGGCCCTCGCCAGCTACGAGGACATGATGGAGCTCGTCGAGGGGCTGGTGAAGGCGGCGGCCGACGCCGCGATCGGGACGAGGCGGTTCACCTACCGGGGAACGGAGATCGACCTCGATGCGCCGTGGCCGCGGCGCACGGTGATCGAGCTCGTGTCCGAAGCGGTCGGCGAGGAGGTGTCGCTGGACACCCCCGCCCTGGAGCTGCGGCGGCTCGCCGAGCGCCACGGGATCGACCCGCACGCGACGTGGGGCCCGGGCAAGCTCGTTCTGGAGCTCTTCGAGAAGCTGGTCGAGGAGTCGCTGATCGCCCCCATCATCGTGAAGGACTTCCCTCGGGAGGTGTCGCCGCTGGCCAGGCCGCACCGGGACGACCCCAGGCTGACCGAGCACTTCGACCTGATCATGGGAGGGGTCGAGCTGGCGCCCGCGTACTCGGAGCTGGCGGACCCCGACGAGCAGCGCGCCCGGTTCGAGGAGCAGGCCGCGCAGAAGGCCGCCGGCGAGGAGGAGACCCACCCCTTCGACGAGGAGTTCTTGGTGGCTCTGGAGCACGGGATGCCGCCGGCCGGGGGCCTGGGCCTGGGGATCGACCGCCTCCTCGTGATCCTCACCGACGCGCCCTCGATCCGCGAGGTCATCCTCTTCCCCGCCCTCCGCCCTCAGCCCCCCGAGTGACCGCGGGACGAGCGGCCGTCGCCCTCGCGCTGGCGCTGGCGGCATGCACCAGCCCGAGCCCGCCGTCGCCCGACCCGACGGCCGCCCCGACCCCGGCTCCGAGCCCCACGGCGGACGACGCGCACGTGCTCGGGGTGATCGCGTCCGTGACCGGCCCCAGCAGGCTCGCCGACCGGCCCTTCCTGGACGGCATGGCGCTGGCCGAGGCAGAGCTCAACGGGGGCGGCGGCGTCGCCGGCAGGCCCCTCAGGCTCGAGGTGGTGGACGACGCCGGCGACGCCCCCGCCCCCGCCCGGGCCCTCTCCGACATGCTCCGAGCGGACGGCCCAGAGGCCATCCTCGTGGTCGGCGAGGGTCGCCCGGTCGCCGCCCTCCGACCCGAGGTTCAGGCGCGAGGACGTCCCGTCGTCCTCCTGGGGGCGGACCTCTACAGCGACCGCCTCCTCTCCCGACAGGTCTTCCAGACGAGCCCCCCGCTGCGCTGGCAGGCTCGCGCCGTGGCCCGCTACCTGTCCCGCGACCGCGGCCACCGGCGGATCGTGGCCGTCCAGCAGCCCGGGGACCCGGCCCGGGCCGCGTTCCTGGACGAGCTCCGGCGCGAGGGCGTCGACGTGGAGGCGACCCTCCGTCCCGGCGACGGGCGCCTCGCCGATCGGGCCGAGGGGGCCGACGCCCTGATAGCCCTGGTCGACCTCGAGCGGCTCGACGCGGTCCTCCGAGCCGTCGACCGCCTCGACGACCCGCCCCAGCTCGTCCTCCCCGCGGACCTCCTCCGTACGGACCTCGACGGCGTCCCGCCCGGCACGGTGGCCCCCGGCCCCTACACCTGGGCGCCGTGGGCCCGCCCCCTCTCCCGTGTCCGCGCCTTCCGCACCTCGTTCCGCCGAACCATCGGACGGATCCCCGTGGCCTCCGAGCAGGAGGGCTACGACGCCGTGCGCATCCTGGCCGCGGGGCTGGAGGCGGGCCGCACGGGCGATGGGCTCGTCCGCTTCCTGGAGCGGCACCGCCCCACCGGCCCCGTCTACTCCTCGACCTCGGTCACGCTGGGGCCCGACGACCACCTCTTCCAGGGGGAGCTGTGGCTGGGGCTGTACACGGTGCCGGGGCCGGGCGAGCGCCCGGAGCCCTGGCTCGCGGGCACCCCCTGGCGTCCGATCATCCGCACCTTCACCTACACGGGTCAGCGGACGCTCTTCCCGGAGCGCGATCGCCGAGTCTTCTTCCCCTTCTGGCGTCCGGGGCGACCCAGCCCCAGGTTCCGTCGCTCGCGGTGGGGGATCGTCACGGGGCCCGAGGACCCCCTCCACTAGCCCTCGGCGTACGTCCAGTCGGGCCGCTTCAGGTGGTACCGCTCGTCCAGCGCGAACCCCGTCTGCGGGTCGTAGTCGACGTACTTCGGCACCGGGATCTCCCGGTCGCTCTCGCACGCCCGCCCGAGGTGAGCGGCGAACTCCTCCCAGAACTGCTGGACGGCGCTCTGCACGATCAGCGTCTCCCCCGTCGGGAGCGCGCACCGCTGGGCGTCGGTCACCGTCATCGCCCGGGCCAGGATCGTCTCCAGGTCCTGCTCGCGGCCCTCGCCTCGATCGATCCGCTCCAGCAGCTCGGTGATCTGGCCCGTGCCATGCTTGCAGGCGGGGCACTGGGCGCACGACTCCACGTACAGGAACCGCGAGTACGTCAGGGTCGTCCGCACGATGCAAGCGGTGTCGTCGTAGACGACGAACCCGGCCGACCCCAGCCCCGACCCGACCCGCCGCATCGAGTCGAAGTCGAGCGGCGTGTCGATCTGCTCCAGCGAGAGTACCGTCGAGGACGCCCCGGGGAACACCGCCTTCACCTTCCGGCCGTCCGCCGGCCCCCCCGCCACCTCGAAGACGAGGTCGTAGACGGAGCTCCCCAGCTCGAGCTCGTGCACGCCCGGCCGGCGCACGTCGCCCGAGATCGTGAAGATCATCGTCCCGGGCGACCCCTCGGTCCCGACCGAACGGAACGCCTCGGGCCCCTCTCGCAGGATGAACGGGACGTTGGCCAGGGTCTCCACGTTGTTCACGACGGTGGGGTTGGCCTCCCCGGGCTTCCGGAACAGGCCCTCCATGTAGGGGGGGACGATGCGGGGGAGGGGCGGGTTGCCCTCGATCACCTCCAGGAGGGCCTTCTCCTCTCCGAAGAGGTACTCGTCGGGGCCCGGCACCACCTGGATCGGGGTCGGCCCCAGGATCCCCGCCCCCTCCATCTCGCCCATCGCCTGCCCCAGGCGCTCGATCTCCCGCTCGAACCCCGCCTTCACCCCGATGAAGGCCTGCTCGACGCCCGCCGCGTAGGCCGCGATCGCCGTGCCCTCCAGCACGGCGTAAGGGTTTTTCCGCATCAGCCAGCGGTCCTTGAAGGTCCCCGGCTCCCCCTCCGCGCCGTTCACCGCGAGGAACTTCCTCGTGTGCTCGTCGTCGCGGACCGAGCGCCACTTCGTCCCGGTGGGGAAGCCGGCGCCGCCCCGCCCCCTGAGACCCGAGCGGCGCACCCGCTCGATCACCTCCTCCGGCGGGACCTCCACGGCGGCCCGCAGGCCCTCGCCGCCCCCGGCGGCCAGGTACCCGTCGAGGTTGAGCGGCGCGTCGGGGAGGAGCCGCAGCCCCGCCATCACGCCGGGGACTGTGCCGGGGAGGCGTGGTCGTGGATGTGCGCCTCCCGCAGGTGCTCCTTCTCCGCGTCCTCGTGCGCCTCGTGGACGTGCTCGAGCGCGGGGTGGTTGTGCTCGTGCTCGTGGGTGGCCTCGA
>DASUTW010000260.1:0-2632 GCA_036374395.1 Actinomycetota bacterium | reverse complement strand
CGACCTGCGGATCCAGGAGCTGCTGGACCGGGTGGGGCGCGAGGGGATCACCGAGGTGATCCTGGCCACGAACCCCAACCTCGAGGGGAACGCCACCGCGATGTACGTGGCGGGGCTCTTGAAGCCGCTCGGGATCAGGGTAACGCGCCTGGCCAGCGGGCTCCCGGTGGGGGGCGACCTCGAGTACGCCGACGAGGTCACGCTGGGTCAGGCGCTGGAGGGCCGTCGGGAGATGTGAGGCGGCTCGCCGCGGCCGCACCCAGCAGGATCAGGACGCCTCCGCCCGCCATCCCGATCTGGTTGCCGTCCAGGTCGACCCCGACCAGCGAAACGCTCTCCAGGCCCGAGGCTAGGCCCCCGAGCCCCAGCGCCCCGATCGCGAGCGCGACGCGGAACAGCATGTGGGCACCCCCGACCAGCCTCCCACGGAGCTCCTCGTCGAGCCGCTGGATGAGCGTCATCGCCAGCATGATCGCCACGGCGAACGACGCGCCGAAGACGAGCGCTCCGACGAACGCGAGCCAGAGGAAGGGGAGCAGGGCCATCGCGATCAGGGCCCCCCCGCAGGTGGCGACGGCGGCGCGGAAGGCGAGCGCCTCGCCCCTGCGCACGAACAGCCGGACGCCCCCCAGTCCGGCCGCCATCCCCAGCCCCCACAGCGACACGAGGTAGCCGAACTCGACGTCGCCCCCGCCCAGCGTCTCCCGGACGTAGGCGATGCCGACGGCGAACAGCACGCCGCCCCCGAGCATCGCCACGCCCATGCCCGCGGCCAGGCTGCGGACCGTAGGCGATCGCCGCGCGAAGCGGTAGGCCTCGCCCAGCCCCTCGACCACGCGGAGGTCCGCCCCACCCCTCCGCTTGGGGATGGGGATCCGCGCGATCACGACGGCCGCCACGACGAAGGTGAGGGCGTCGAAGAGGAAGGGCACCGCGAGCGGCTGCTCGGGGAGGGGCGTGAGCAGACGGAGGCCCGAGAAGAGGGCGGCCGCGAACGGGATCGCGCCGTAGGAGGTGGCCAGGACGAGGCCGTTCGCCTGGGGGAGCGAGTCGGCCGGAACGAGATCGGGCACGGTGGAGTCCCGAGCCGGCAGGAACAGCATCGCCAGGACCTCGGAGGAGAACGCGATCGCGTAGAGGAGCGCGAGCCCAGCGAACGGCGCCAGTGAGATGAGGACGGCCATGCCCAGGTTGGTCAGGACCATCACCCGGCGACGGTCGAACCGATCGGCGAGGACCCCTCCCAGCGGCGCGGCCAGGAGGGGCGGCAGCAGACGGATGACGAGGACGCCGCCCACCGCGGCGGGAGACCCCGTGAGCTCGTAGGCCGCCGCGATGAAGGCCAGGGTGCCCACCCAGTCGCCCAGCGAGGAGACGGCCTGCCCGCCCAGGAGCATCCGGAACGGGCCTCGGCCGAGGATCCCGGCCCGCTCGTCCCGGGCGGGGCGCTCCTCGGGCGACACCGTCAGGCCGTCGGGGGCGGCGGCGACGACCGGAGCCGGCGCACCGCCTCGACGAGGATGCGGTGCGCGAGCTCGGGTGTCGTCCGGAGCAGCCGGTGGAAGTCGTCGGCGACGAGCCGAAGCGCCCGCAGCCTGGTGGTGGCCTGCACGGTCGCCGAGCGTGGCTCGCCGTCGATCACCGCGAGCTCGCCGAAATGGTCCCCGGGCCCCAGCGACGCGACGTGCCGGCCGCCCGAGACGACCTCGGCCTCGCCGTCGAGGATCAGATAGAAGTCGATGGCCAGCATGCCCTCATCCACCATCGACTGGCCCGCGTCGCACGTGACCTCGACCGTTGCGTCCAGCAGCGACCGGATCTGGTCCCTCGTCAGGCCCTCGAAGAGGGGGACCTCGGCCAGCGCCCGCTCGGCGCTTCGCGTCATGTGCTCACCTCGTCCCGCATCGTAGGAGACTCCGGCCCTCCCGCATAGCCCTAGCGGGTGGCCCTCGCTCCCTCGGCTCACGAGAATCACCTCATGATCGGGGTCGTGACCGACAGCGCCGCGGGGCTGCCCCCCGAGCTGGCCACTCGGATGGGGATCGAGGTCGTGCCGCTGTACCTCAGCGTCGACGGGCGGAGCCTCCGTGACGGGGAGCTCCCCGATCTGTACGAGCGGCTGGAGCGGAAGCCCGGGAGCGTGACGACCTCGATGCCGGCTCCCGCGGACTTCGAGGAGGCGTTCGCCCGACTTCCCGAGGGGGAGCTCGTGTGCGTCACGCTCGCGGCCTCGGTGTCGGGGCTGCACGGGGCGGCGCGGATGGCGGCGGAGGCCGGGCGGAAGCGGGTCGAGGTGATCGATTCGGGCGGCGCGTCGATGGGGGAGGGGTGGGTGGCGTTGGCGGCGGCGCGGGCGGCGGCCGCGGGAGGGTCGCTGGAGGAGGTGGCCGCCGCCGCCCGCGCTGCCGCCGAGCGGACGCGGCTGGTGGCCACGATCGACACGATGGAGCACCTGCGCCGGTCGGGCCGGGTGGGGTGGATCGCGGCCCTGGCGGCGACCGGCCTCCAGCTGAAGCCGGTCTTCGAGATGGTCCGCGGAGAGATCCGGCCCGTGGCCAAGCCGAGGACGCGGCGACGCGCGCTCGACCGCGTGGCCGCGGAGGCCCTGCGGGACCTGGAGGGGGGTCGAGCG
>DASUTW010000259.1:0-4367 GCA_036374395.1 Actinomycetota bacterium | reverse complement strand
CGCCTGCAACTTCACGCAGAAGACCCTGAACGCCCAGGCCGCCGGCGCGATCGCGCTCGTGATCTACAACAACGTGGGCGGCAGCCCCTTCTCTCCCGGCGGCTCCGCGCCGGGGATCACGATCCCGACGGTGATGGTCTCCCAGGACGACGGGAACACCATCGTCGCCGGCCTGCCGGCCACCGGGACCCTGATCCCGAGCGAGGGCATCAGCAACAACCAGAGGGTCGGCGTGGACTCGATCGCCTGGGGCCACGAGGGCGGCAACGACCTCACGATCGCCAGCGTCGACCCTGGGGCGGCGGACTCCCCGCTGTCGGTGGATGTCTCCGGTGACGACATCACCGTCAACCTGGGCACCGACGCGGGCGGAGCCCTGTCGAGCACGGCCGCCGATGTGGTGGCCGCGATCAACGGCGACTCTGAGGCGAGCGCGCTCGTATTCGCCTACACCTACCGGGGCAGCAGCGGCAGCGGCATCGCGCAGCCCTCCCCTCGGAGGAACCTGAGCGACTTCCTCAGCGCGCCCGAGTCGGTGTCGCGCGAGCCGCGGACCGTGAAGCTGCTGCGGATCGGAAAGACCCGCGACGGCTCGAAGCCCGGGGTGTTCGCCTACGCGCAGGAGCACGCGCGTGAGTGGGTGCCCCCGCTCGTGGCGATCGAGACGGCGGAGCGGCTGCTGCGGAACTACGAGTCGCACGGTCCGACGAAGCAGCTGGTGAACCGGCTCGACATCTTCATCCTGCCCTCGACGAACCCTGACGGGGGCGAGTACTCCTTCCACGACTTCAACAGTCAGCGGAAGAACATGACCCGCCACTGCGCGGTGACCGGGAGCTACGACCTCAACGCGAGGAACTCGTGGGGCGTGGACAACAACCGGAACTACACCGAGTACAGCGGGTTCGACGGGTACTCCGGGTCGTCCGCGAGCTGCACGAGCGGCACGTACCGGGGTCCGGCGGAGCTGTCCGAGCCTGAGTCGGCGAACATCGATTGGGTGGCGGGCACCTTCGAGAACATCAAGTTCTCGATGAACCTCCACTCGTCGGGCAACTACTTCATGTGGTCGCCCGGGTCCTACGCGATGCCGGGTCGCGTCTCGGCGCCGCGGCCGACCCTGGCCGAGGAGTCCTTCTTCTGGGGGGCGTCCTCTCGGATCCTCACCGAGATCAAGCAGCACCGCGGTCTCTCGGTGACCCCGGCCAGGACGGGCCCGATCTCCGACGTGCTGTACTCGGCGGCGGGGAACTCCGGGGACATGCTCTGGTACAAGTACGGCATCTACGCCTGGAACTTCGAGGTGGGTACCTCGTTCCAGCCGCCGTTCGAGAACCCCAACCCCAACGGGGGATCCGCGCACGCGGAGTCCCAGGAGTTCTCCAACGGGCTGATGGAGCTCATGCGGGTGGCCCACGATTTCGACAGGGACCACGAGCGGCCGGTGAGCTCGATCGAGGTGACGGCGAGCGCCACGCCGGGCATGGTCAACGTGGTGTTCGAGACCACGGAGCCCGCTGCGGTCTTCTACGAGACGGACGGAAGCACGCCGACGTACGACTCCACCCTGTACGCTTCGGGTGGGATCCGCGAGGCAGGCGAGCTGCTGACCGTCGCGGAGGGGACCGTGTTCCACTTCTTCTCCGTCGATGCGGCCGGGAACGTCGAGAACAACTACATCCCGGACGGTACGAGGAAGAATTTCAACAAGGCGACGGCCGTACTGGGAGGCTGAGCCTGCCGCAGCGCCGAGGGGGCGCGGAGGCCGGGGAGGATCCCCCGGCCTCCGCGCCCCCTCACCTCGCGCGGAGGCCGAAGTCGGCGCGGGCGACGCGACTGGGCGTTCCGTCCTACTCGCTCGCCCCTCCGGGGAGGGTTGGCAGGAAGCTCGCCGACGTCGTCAGGACGCCGCCGGCTCGCCCGCCAGGTCGCTGATCCTCACCCCGCCGAACCGGCTTGTGATGATCTCGTCGTACTTGTCCCCGGTGGAGGCCACGGCCAGCACCGAGGCCTCGAGCTCCTTCTGGTCCATCTTCGACCCGATGATGCCGTGCCGGAAGATGATGTCCCGATCGCCCTCGAGGGCGAACCCGCCCAGGATGAAGTCCTGGTTCTCCTTGAGGAGGAAGCTCAGGCACTCGACCGTGGGATCGACGTCCCTCGCGATCCCGGCGATCACCTGGACCTGCGCGTCCTCAAGCGACGGCCACGGGAGCACGCGGATCATCACCACGGTCGTCCCCTGCCGCCCCCAGAGGATGTCTCCCTGCTCTCGGAAGGCCCCTCCGAAGCTCCGCTGGAGGAACTTCTTCACCTTGCCCCTGGTCTTCTCGACCACCCTGGGATCCATAACGCACCTCCGCGCGCACCCGCTGGCGCGTGCAGGGTCATCGTAGGTGAGGCCTCCGACGTTCCGTAGGGCCGGACGGCCCCATCGAGGAGGACCGAACAGGCCGGGACCTTCGGCCCTACCTCGCCCCCTCGCCAGGCGCTTTCGTATGAGGAGAGAAGGCGAAAGGGGACGACCGATGGCACCGTCAGAAGAGGTCGGGTCACTCCAACTCACTCGCGGGGCCCGCCGCATGGCCGAGCGAGCCCTCGAGCTCCAGCGGAAGCGCCATCACGACCATCTCGGCGTGAACCACTGGATGCTCGCCCTGCTGGAGCGTCACGGCGCCATGGCCGAGGCGCTCGTCGACGGCCTCGAGGCCGAGCTGGTCCGGCGGCAGGTCCGTCGCCGGCTGGACGAGGGGGACTCGGGAGGCGCCCTCGAGCTGAACGACACCGTGTCGCGCGCCCTCCAGGCCTCCGGGCAGGAGGAGGCGAGCGAGCGGTACCTCGCCTCGATCGTCCTGGCGGCTGCCGGATACAGCGTGCGGGCGGGGTCGGTGCAGGGGGCGGTGACACCCACGCAGGCCCAGGCGGGGAGCCGTCCCGGCCCGCCGACCCCGATGCTCGACGAGTTCGGCGTCGACCTCACCCAACAGGCCCGCGAGGGGAAGCTGCCGCCGGTCGTGGGGCGGGAGAGCGAGATCCGCCTCGTGTGCACCACGCTGTGCCGCCGTACAAAGAGGAACCCGGCTCTGATCGGGCCGGCCGGCACCGGCAAGACCGCCATCGTGGAGGGTCTGGCCCAGCGCGTGGTGGCGGGCCAGGTCCCGGACCCTCTCAAGGGGATCCGGATCGTGGCGATCCAGCCGTCGAGCCTCGTGGCGGGGGCCGGCATCGCCGGGCAGTTCGAGGAGCGGGTGAAGGCGGTGCTCAAGGAGGCCGAGGGGCCGGGCATCGTCCTCTTCATCGACGAGCTGCATTCGATCGTGGGGAGCGGCGGGCTGATGGGGGCCACCGACGTGGGGGCCCAGCTCAAGCCGGCGCTGGCCCGGGGGGTCTCGTGCATCGGCGCCACCACCGACGACGAGTACCGACGGTTCATCGAGCGGGACCGGGCGATGGAGCGCCGGTTCAACCCGATCGCGGTGGAGGAGATGGCCCGCGAGGACACCCTGATGGTGCTGGAGGCCCACCGCGACGTGCTGGGGGAGATGCGGGGCGTGGAGGTGGCCGACGACGTCCTCCACTGGCTGCTCGACTTCGGGGAGGACTTCCTGCGGAACCGGGCCTTCCCAGACAAGGCGGTGGACCTCCTCGAGCAGTGCGTCGCCACCGCGGTGATGAACGGCGAGTCCAAGGTCGACGTTCCGGCCGCCCGCGCGGTGGCCGAGGACATGGTGCGGGTGCCGGCGGACCTTCAGGCGCGGGTGTCCGAGGTCGGACGGCGCCTCACCGAGGCGGCCCTCTTGAAGGATCAGGGTGTGGACGAGCTGGTCGCCAGGCTCTCGGTCACGATGCGAGGGCTCGACCTCAAGCCCACGCGGCCCAACGCGGTAATCCTCTTGGCCGACCAGGCGGCCGAGACGAGCGAGGAGCTCGCGGAGACGATGGCGGAGACCCTCCTCGGGGATTCCAAGCGCGTCGTGGAGCTGGACTTCGGACAGTTCGACCGAGCCGAGGACGTGAACACGCTGCTGGGCGCCCCCCCCGCCTACATCGGGTTCGGGGAGCACCTGCCCCTGCACGACCTGGCCCGGATGCCCTGGAGCGTCCTGGTGTGCAAGAACGTGGACGGCTGCCACCCTCAGGTCCGCGAGGTCCTGGCCCAGGCGCTCTCCGACGGGTTCCTGACCGAGCGGAGCGGGAAGCGCGTGTACCTCAGCGACGCCGTCGTGGTCCTGACCGCGCCCTCCGAGGGCGCGGGACGTCTCTCCCCGGGCGTCCTCTCCGAGGAGGGGACCTCCTCGATGGAGCGGGTCCTCGGCGCCAGGCTCCTCGAGCAGGTCGACGTCGTGAGCACCACCAGGCCGGTCCAG
>DASUTW010000258.1:0-2205 GCA_036374395.1 Actinomycetota bacterium | reverse complement strand
ACGCCCGGCCCGCGGCCGCAGACGCTCCGCGGCGGACGGCTGCTATTTAGGCAGCAAGCGCGAGTTCAGAATCGGCGCTTATCTTGGTCCCGGCTCTTTAACGAGGACTCCGGGGACCTCGGCTCGCTTCCCCCGGACGGTGCTCCACCCGGGTCGAAGCCGGTCACCCCCTATGCAGTTCGCCTCCAAGTATATCGGCGCAGGTCAGCGGTTGCGGCGGGCCATCTCGCGCTCGATCTCGCGCTTATGCTCGCGCTCGGCGATAGCCTGGCGCTTCTCGTACCGGCGCTTCCCGCGGCCCACGCCGACCTCGAGCTTGGCCAGACCGTGCGAGAAGTACACGCGCATCGGCACGAGCGTGTAGCCGCGCTCGTTGAGCTTCCCCTTGAGACGCTCGATCTCCACGCGCCGCAGCAGGAGCTTGCGGGGGCGGCGGGGGTCGTACTCGCGGCGGGTGCTGTCCTGCGCGTATGGGGGGATGTGGAGGCCCTCCAGCCAGACCTCGTCGTCGGTGATTCGACCGTAGGCCTCGGACAGCGACGCCTTCCCTCCTCGGAGGGACTTCACCTCGGAGCCGGTGAGGACGATCCCGGCCTCGTACCTCTCGTCGATCTCGTAGTCGAAGCGGGCTCGGCGATTGGTGGCGACGGTCTTCTGCCCCTCGGCCATCGCGTCAGGCGCCGAGGACCCGGAGGGCCCGGTCGAGCTGCGGATCCCCGTCCTGGCCGCGGCTGGACTCGACCTCGACGTCGGGGCTCACCCCCTGCCCCTCGATCGCGTGGCCGTCGGGCGTGAAGAAGAAGGCGGTCGTGTACTGGATCGTGGTGTCGCCCGAGACCTCGTGCACGGTCAGCACCGATCCCTTCCCGAAGGTGGTCGAGCCAACGAGGGTGGCACGGTCCCGGTCCTGGAGCGCGCCGGCCACGAGCTCCGAGGCCGAGGCGGTGTCCCCGTCGACCAGGACCACGACGGGGAACGACCCGAGGTGCTCGCTTCCGGCGCGCTCCGTCCGCTCCGGCTTCCCGCGCTCGCGGATCCGGGCTACCACGCCGCCGTCGAGGAACAGATCGGCCACGTCGAGGGCCTCGTCCGCCAGCCCCCCTGCGTTCCCCCGCAGATCGAGCACCACCCCGTGGGCGCCCCGGTCGAGCAGATCCCGGACGGCATCGCCCAGCTCGTCCGCCGCTCCCCGTCCGAACTGGCGGAGGCGCGCGTAGCCCGCCCCCTCGACCATGCGCGCCTCGACGTCGGGGATCTCGATCCTGGCCCGCTGGACGCGGACCGCCCGGGTCTCGCCGTCGCGCTCCACCACGAGCTCCATCCGCGATCCGGCCTTCCCGGTGAAGACCGCCGCCGCGTCGCTCACGCTGACGTCCTCCATCGAGCGGCCCTCGGCCTCGACGATGACGTCGCCCTCGGCCAACCCGGCCCGCTGGGCCGGGCCACCCTCCACGACCCCGGTGACGCGCAGGCCCTGGGGCGACTCCCGGAGCCACACCCCGATCCCGATGATGCTGCCGTCGATCAGGTCCCGGACCCCGTCGGCCTGGTCGGGGTCGAGCGAGGCAGCGTAGGGGTCGTCGAGGACGGTCAGCATCCCCTCGATCGCCGCTCGAACCAGCTCCTGCTCGGAGACGGGGCGGGCGGCCTCACGCTGCAGCTCGTCGGCGGTGTCCTCCAGGACGTCCCATCCCGAGGAGCGAGGATCCCCCAGACGGGTGCCGGCGACGAAGGTCCCGGCCGCGAGGACCGTGACGATGAGCGCGCCGATGAAGACGGGGCGGACCTGGTTCACGATGCCTTCAGGGTACCCGCTCGCCGCGGGTTCTCAGCTCAGGTAGGGCACGGGGTCGACGGGGGTGCCGTTGACGCGGACCTCGAAGTGGAGGTGACAGCCCGTGGACCATCCCGTGGTGCCCACGCGGCCGATCAGCTGTCCCCGGCCCACCCGCTGCCCGGTGGCGACCCCGATGCTCTCCTGGTGCGCGTAGAGCGTGGCCAGGCCGTCGCCGTGGTCGATCACGGTGGCGTTGCCGTAGCCCCCGCTCCATCCCGCCGAGATGACCGTGCCGCGCTCGGCCGCCCAGATCGGATCGCCGCAGCCGGCGTCGATGTCCACCCCGGAGTGGAACCTGCGCGTGCCGAAGATCGGATGGACCCGCCACCCGAAGCCCGAGGTGATCGAGCCGGGCGCCGGCCAGAACA
>DASUTW010000257.1:0-2990 GCA_036374395.1 Actinomycetota bacterium | reverse complement strand
CCCCCATCCCATCCCGACCTGGGCCGGGCGTAAGCGACCGCGACCGGATCGGGGCGTTTAGGGGGCGACGTTTCGGAGGGCCTTATCTCCTATCCCGTCAACGCGCCGCCGGGCTCTGTGGGCGGCTCGCCCGCGACTTCCGAAACCCGGAACAGCCTCGGCGGGGGCTTCGGCCGCGGTCTCGGCGGCATGGGAAAGCCCTGGGTGGATGGATGGTAGTGTGACGTCGTGGCTGCAGGGGGATGGGGCGCAGGATGGACCAGACCCGCCTCCCTGATCGGGGTGGCGGCCTTGTTGGCTGGGCTGGCCACAGGCTGCGACTCCGCGGGTCCCACCGAGACGGCGAGCCCGACCGAGTCTCAGCAGACGGAATCGCCGGAGCCACAGCCGCTGGTGCTTCTGATGGACGAGTTCAGCTTCGACGTCGAGGGACCCTCTCGACCGGCAGGCTACCCGCGACCGACCGCCGCCCTCCCCGCCGGTCAAGCCGTCCTGGTCACACTGCAGAACGACGGCGGCATCGTGCACGAGTGGAGGGTCGGGGAACAGGTCCTCGCGGATGGAGGGTATGAGGACGACCTGTTGGCGATGATGGAGCCGCAGGTCCTGAGCGGCACCGGATACCGGCTGGTCAAGCACGAGGAAGACGCCGAGGCACCGGGCGGGCTCACCGTCGAGGTCGAGCCCGGCGCCTCAGTCACCCTTCGCCTCCACGTGCCGGCCGACGCGGCCGGCACGTGGGAGATGGGCTGCTTCATCACCGGCCACTACGAGGCCGGCATGAGAGCAGAGCTGCGCATCGAGTAGCAGATCCTCGTCCTGGAGACGGCCCACCCGGGAACCTGTTGCTGGAGAAGCAGACGGGCGCGCAGAGCGCGCCCGTCACTCGTCACGACACGACCAGCGTTCCGTGCATGCCCGCCTCGTAGTGACCGGGCAGGTAGCAGCCCATCTCCCACTCACCCGAGGCGTCCTCGGGCACGTGCATCCGGAGGGTCACCTGGCCGCCCGGCTCCACCTCGACCTCGGCGCCGTGACCCATCCCGTGCTCCTCCTCCTCCTCCTCGTGTTCCACGCCCTCCATGTGGTACCCCTCACCGCTCAGGGCCTCCGGGTCCATCATGCCGAACAGGTCGGTCTCCCACTCGGGACCCCCGCCCATCGGCATCCCGATCATCAGCTCGTGAGGCTCGTTGCCGTCGTTCACGATCGTGACCTCGATCTCATCTCCGGCCGAGACGTTCAGCGTGTCCGGGATGAACCCGTACTCGTCCATGACGATCGTCAGGTCACCCGAATCCCCGCCGGCGCCGCCAGCCTCCGTCCCACCTCCGGAGTCGGAGGATCCGTCGGCACACGCGGCGGCCGTGAGGGCGATGACGGCGGCGCCGCTGAGCAGGAGCCGCCCCAGTCTGCGGCCTCGTTGGGTGTCTCGTCCAAGCATCTCGCTCTCCTCTCGCACGGTTATCGACGAGGGTGGGCGCCGCCTCGGATCATGGGCAGAGTCGGAAGTCCCGCCTCCGCCGGGCCGTTTGCCCGTTCGTTTCCCGAGACGAAACGCCCACGCTCCAGCAACACGAACGCGGTCGCGAAGACGCCGTCGAGCAGGAGGACGAGCGCGAACAGCTCGACGACCGGGTAGAGGGCGCGCGATCGCTGAGGACGTGAAGACGATCGGCGAACTCATGTAGAAGGCGACTGCCGACGTGCAGCGGGGCGACCAGAGAGGGAAGGGCTTCGCTGCGATTGGCAATTGCCCCCGACTGTCGCGGGAGCTGCGCGAGCTGGTGTCTGGGTCGACCCCAGCTCCGGCGCGCCGGTCGGCCCCCACCCCGGCCCCGGCTCGCCGGGCGGCCACGCCCCCGGCTCGTCGGTCGACTCCTCGGTCGGATCGAGGAGGGTCGAACTGGCTCGGATTCAGTCGTCACTGGGCCCCACGGGACTATCGATCGCTACACGCTGGAGTCTTCCAAGGAAGGGCCGCCCCAAAGGTTGGAGCCTTCCGCCATCCTCAGTCTGCGTCTGCCCATTAGGAGCCGGATGATGAGAGCGATCACTCCTGCGAACGCGAGGGCCACGAACATCCAGCACTCCCATCGGGGGGTCGCGATGCGGAAACAGGCGAAGTAGATCCACACACCGGTGATCCCTTCCACCCAGATGAAGCGCGGCCAGATCCACCGCAGGGTCCGGCGCTCGATGGCCATGAGCCCGTACACGAACGGGAGGAGGTTATCGTCCGGGACCCTCCTGCCCAGCTTCATGGCATCCCATACCGCACCGAGATCCCGGCTACGCGGCGTTGGTAGCGGCCACGCGGCTCGTGTCAGCATGAGGGCGCTGGGAAGGGACGGGATGCGGCCGGAAACGAGATACGCGAAGTCGAGTGGGGGGTACGTCGCCTACCAGGTCTTCGGCGACGGGCCGCGGGACATCGTCTTCGTCCCGAGCTGGAGCCAGAACCTCGACGCGATGTGGGACGAGCCCACGCTCGTCCGCTACTTCCAGCGACTGAGCCGCGCCGGGCGCGTGATCTGCTTCGACAAGCGCGGCTCCGGGGTCTCCGACCCGGTTCCCCTCGCGAACATCCCCACGCTGGAGGAGTGGATGGACGACGCGGTGGTGGCCATGGACGCCGCCGGGTCCGAGCAGGCGGCAGTCATCGGCGACGCGGAGGGTGGACCGATGGCCATGCTGCTCGCCGCGACGGTCCCCGACCGCGTCATCGCGCTCGCGCTCGTGAACACCTTCGCCCGCTGGTCCCGCGCCCCCGACTACCCGATCGGCATGCCCGAGGGCGCCTTCGAGCGCCTCATGGACATCTACGAGCAGACCTGGGGGCAGAACCCGGACATGCTCCTGCTCACCGCTCCGAGCGTCGCCGACGATCCCCACATCCGGGAGTGGTTCGTCCGGTACCAGCGGCTCTCCATGCCTTTGGGGGCGGCGACGGCCATGTACCGGTGGGTGTCCTCGCTCGACGTGCGGGC
>DASUTW010000256.1:0-4259 GCA_036374395.1 Actinomycetota bacterium | reverse complement strand
CCTTCCCGATCGTGACCATGTCGGGCCGCGGGACCATCACCTCGCGCACGATCGTGTCGCCGAACTCGAAGATCGAGTGGATCAGCTCCTTCTCCTCCTCCTCGATCGCGCCCTCCTCGCTGCCGGCCTCGGCCATCGCCCTGATCTCCTCCTCGGAGACGAAGGGGCCGGCCCGCAGGCCCTTCCCGGGAAGGAGGATGTTGGCGATGCCGATCAGGCCGCGCGTGGGCCAGGCCAGCACCGTGGACAGGCCCATGACGACCGGGGCCAGGGCCAGCGCCACGCGGTCGCTGTGCAGGATGCCGAAGGTCTTCGACATCGCCTCGACGATGATGAAGTAGACGAGCGTGAACGCCACCGACAGCAGGGTGATCCCCAGGCTGCCGTAGAGGCGGTCGGCGATGATCGCCACGAGGATGGCCGAGCCGTTCTGGGCCAGCATCACCCAGAGGTAGATCGCGTTGAGGTAGCGGGGCGGGTCGGTCTCGATCATCACGAGTCGGGACGCGTTGCGACGCCCCTCGTCCTCGAGCGCGATGGCCCGCACCCGGCTCATCCGACTGATCGAGGCCTCGGCCATGGCCAGGACCGACCCGAACAGGACGAGGAGCACGACGGCCACGATCATCCAGATCACGAGGACCCCTCCATCGTGACGCCGGCGTATCCGGCCTGCCGGGCCCACATCTCCTGGCGATCCTCATCGGTCTCGTGGTCGTAGCCGAGGAGGTGGAGGATGCCGTGGACGAGCAGCAGCCCCACGTCCGACTCGGGGCCCTCCTGCCCCGCGGCCACCTCGGGGCAGACCACCACGTCGCCCAGCAGGGGCACGCCGTCCTCGGCCTCGTCGTCCTGCGGGAACGACAGCACGTCGGTGGGGCCCGGCTCGCCCAGGTAGCGCTCGTGAAGGTCGGCGATCTCATCCCGCGTCACCAGGCTCACCGAGAGCTCGACGTCGGGCCGGCCCTCGGCCCTCAGCGTCTCCCGCGCCACGCGCGCGAGCGCCTGCTCGTCCACCGGCAGGTCCTGACGGTTGGAGATGAGGACGATCGGTCTACTGGAGGGGTCGTCGCTCATCGAGGATCACTCGCTCGCGCGAGCCTGCTGCTCGCCGAACACACGGTACGCCTCCACGATGTCCTGGACGATCTTGTGCCGGACGACGTCGCGGGCCCCGAGGTGGATGAACTCGATGCCCTCGATCCCCTCGAGGATCTCCTCGACCACCATCAGCCCCGAGCGTTGGCCGCTGGGGAGGTCGACCTGGGTCACGTCGCCGTTCACCACGGCGCGCGACCCGAAGCCGAGGCGGGTGAGGAACATCTTCATCTGCTCGGGCGAGGTGTTCTGGGCCTCGTCGAGGATGATGAACGAGTCGTTGAGGGTCCGCCCCCGCATGTACGCGAGGGGCGCCACCTCGATCGTGCCCCGCTCCATCGACCGCTGGAAGGTGTCGGCCTCGATCATCTCGTAGAGGGCATCGTAGAGCGGCTTGAGGTACGGGTCGATCTTCTCGTAGAGGGTCCCGGGGAGGAAGCCGAGGCGCTCGCCCGCCTCCACCGCCGGGCGCGTGAGGATGATCCGGGAGATCTCCTTCTCCTGGAGAGCGCGGACGGCGGCCGCCACGGCCAGGTAGGTCTTGCCGGTGCCGGCCGGCCCGATGGCGAACGTGACGGTGGAGCGGTGGATCGCGTCCACGTACCGCTGCTGGCCCACCGTCTTCGGGGCGATCGTCTTCCGGCGGGCGGTGCGCAGGACCTCGGTCAGCACCTCGGACGGCCGCCCCTCGTCCCGCTTGATCATGTCGATCGTCCGCTCGACCGACTCGGGGCTGAGCGGCTGGCCCCGCTCGAGCAGCGTGAGCAACTCCTCGAAGAGGACGGCGACGCGCTCCGACTCCTCCGGGGGACCCGAGATCGCGATCTCGTTCCCGCGCACGATGATGGAGGACCCGAAGGCGCTCTCGATGATCTTGAGGAACTCGTCCCGCTCGCCGAGGAGGGCGACCATCGATCGGTCGCCGGGGACGAGGATCTTCACCTGGGTGGTGCTCTCGGCCAACTCGCTCCTGGGGGGTTGGGAAGAGGGTCGCTCCGGCGACCCTCGGGGCGATTATACCCCTGGCTCCCTCGCGCTCCATGGGGGCCGCCGCGGGCGGGGGCTCAGCCCGGGGGCCAGGCCATCGGCCTGCCGCCGAGCAGGTGGAAGTGCAGGTGATGGACGGACTGGCCCGCATCGGGCCCGACGTTCGTGACCAGCCGCCAGCCCGACCGCTCGATACCCTCCGCCTTGGCCAGGTGCTCCGCGACGTGGAAGACGTCCACGAGCAGGTCCCCGTCGCGATCCCTGATCGCGCGGGCGGACTCCAGGTGCTCCTTGGGGACGATCAGGATGTGGGTGGGGGCCTGCGGGTTGATGTCGCGGAACGCGACGACGTCCTCCCCCGCGTGGACGATGTCGGCCTCCTGCTCGCCCCGGGCGATGCGGCAGAAGAGGCAGTCCTCCATGGGCCCGATGCTATCCGCTCGCGTCACCCGGGTCGAGGGACGCGCCGCGCTTGCCGAGCCGACCGTAGCGCGAGAGGGCGATCGCCGCGCCGGCCAAGGCGGCCGTCTCGGTCCGGAGGATCGTCAGCCCGAGGGCGGCGAGCGCGGCGCCCCGCGACTCGGCGTCCCGGGCCTCCTCCTCGGTGATGCCTCCCTCGGGGCCCACGGCCAGGGTGAGGGCCCGGGGCGGCTCCTGGGGCAGGACCGCGGCCAGCCCCTCGGTGGCGCCCTCCCAGAGGAGGATCAGCGGTTCCTCCGCGCCCTCAAGGGCATCGGCCCAGGTCGTGGGACCCTCGAGGTCGGGGAGGCGCGCGCGCCGCGACTGCTTAGCCGCCTCGCGGGCGATCGCCTCGGCACGACCCCTGGCCCTCGCGGCGCGCGCGCCGCTCCACCGGCGGACGCTGCGGCCGGACTCCGCGAGCACGATCCGATCGGTCCCAACCTCGGTGAGCTTCTGGATCGCCCAGGTCAGCCGCTCCCCCTTGGGAGCCGCCAGCACCACGGTCAGCCGCGGGGTCTCCGGGGGGACCTGGCGTCGCTCCTCGACCAGGGCCCGAACGCCGTCCTTCCCCACCTCGGTGATGCGCGCCACCGCTACCCCGCCCCGCCCATCGCTCGAGGTGAGCCGGTCGCCGGGGCGGAGGCGCAGGGCTCGCGTGGCATGACGGGCGTCGTCGCGGTCCAGCATCACCTCGTCGCCGGGCTCCGGGGCTCCGGCGAAGAAGTGCGGGAGGCTCACGGCCGGCGGAGCCTGCCGGGCGCCGCGTCCCTCCCGGTGGGCTCGTCCCGGAGCTCGGCTAGCTGCTCGACGAGCGCCCGCTCCTTCTTGGAGAGCTTCCCGGGGAGGGCGACGTCGAGCTCGACGTACAGGTCGCCGCGGCCGCGGCGTCCCAGGTGCGGGACGCCGCGGCCGCCCAGCCTGACCACGGTCCCGGGCTTCGTGCCCGAGGGGATCTTCAGGACCTCCGGACCGTCGAGCGTCTCGATCTCGACCTCGCCCCCCAGGATCGCCTGGGTGAGCGGGACCTCCAGCACGGCCACCAGGTCCTGCCCCCTCCGCTCGAACACGGGATGCGGCCGGACGCGGAGCCCGACGTAGAGGTCGCCGGGGGGCGTCCCCCGCCTTCCCTGATGCCCGGACCCCTCGATCCGGAGCTCCACGCCGTCGGCCACGCCCGCCGGCACCTCCACGGTGATCGTCTTCGTCCGGGGCACGCGCCCCTCGCCCCGGCAGCTCTGGCATGGCGAGGGAATCTGCTGGCCCGTGCCCCCGCACGCCGAGCAGATCCTCGACGTCATCACCGTCCCGAAGACGCTGCGACGCACGTCGGAGACCTCCCCGTTCCCCCCGCAGTGGGCGCAGCGGACCGCCTCGGTACCCGGCTCCCGACCCGAGCCGTCGCACGCCTCGCACGGGGCGAGCGTCTCGACCTCGATCTCCTTCTCCACGCCGAAGGCGGCCTCCTCGAAGTCGAGCGCGATCGCCAGGCGGGCGTCCTCGCCGCGCTCCGGACGCCGGGATCGACGGCCTCGCCACGGGCTCCCGAAGAACATCTCGAAGATGTCCGAGACGTCGCCCATGAAGTCGAACATATCGGGCGTGAACCCCTCGCCCCCGTACATGTCGTACTGACGTCGACGCGCCGGGTCCGACAGGGTCTGATAGGCGAGGTTGATCTCCTTGATGCGGTGCTCGGCGGCGGGGTCGTCGCT
>DASUTW010000255.1:0-2719 GCA_036374395.1 Actinomycetota bacterium | reverse complement strand
CAGCTGCACCACCCAGGAGAAGACGAAGGCCACGGTGATGGCCAGGGCGATGAGGACCATCATCCCCGGCAGGCGAGCCCGGAGCTCGCGCACGGCCGCCTGGAGGAAGACCAGGCCCCCATAGAGGAAGACCGCCGTCCCCAGCACCGGTGGGATCCAGTCCGAGCCGGGGAACCCCGGCGCCCGGTACCCGAGGAGCTCCTGGATGTGGGCCGACCAGACGACCACCGGGAGGGTGAGGACGAGGGAGAGCCAGAACTTCTCTCGGAACATCTCCGGGCTGTGGCCCTCGTGTTTATCGTGGCCCTCGTGCTCCGCCGATGCCTTCCCAGCTCGCTCCTGCGTCGCGAGGTCGGCGTCCGGGCCGGTTCCGTGACCCTGGTGGTCTGGCGTGGCTTCGCTCATGGCGAGAGTCCCATTGTCCTTGCCTGACACCGTAGTCTCAACGCATGCGAACGTAGTCCCCCGCGTCGCACGTCGCCGACAGCCAGGATCTGATACGCGTGCACGGCGCGCGCGGGAACAACCTCAAGGACGTCAGCATCGAGATCCCGAAGCGCCGGCTGACGGTGTTCACGGGCGTCTCTGGCCCGGGCGAGTCGGCGGCGAGCACCCGGCGCCCTACGTCGGTGCCTGGCAGGGCCATCCGCCGGTCGGCTGGACCGGCCCGCCGAAGGACCCAGGACTCGCCGGCTCTCCGACCCTACCCCCCACGCGGGGTCTGCGGTTCGATGGATCGGGTCATGGGAGGAGGCATCCTCATGTCACAGGCGACGACGACCGTACGACACGCGGCTCGAGGGGCCGAGACGGAGCCCCACACCGAGGGCCCCGGCGCCACGAGGATCTTCGCCTCGGTGGTCGGGACGCTAGCCGCGCTGGCGGGCATCGAGCACGGGGTAGGCGAGATCCTCCAGGGCTCGGTCCCCCCTGAGAGCATCGTCATCGAGTCGTGGCCGGCCTCGGAGGCCTTCGAGATCCTGGGAGGGGAGCCGGCCATGACGGTCGTCCCCAACCTGGTGGCGACGGGGATCCTCGCGATCGCCGTCTCGGTGATCCTGGGAGTCTGGGCGGTCGGGTTCGCGGATCGGCGACGGGGCGGTCTGGTGCTGATCCTGCTGTCGCTTCTGCTCTTCCTGGTGGGTGGGGGCTTCGGCCCGCCGCTCATCGGCGTCATCGCCGGGATCGCCGCCACCGGCATCGGGGCCGTTCCCCGGCGGCGCCCGGGGACCCTCGGCCGAGCCCTCGGGACGGCCTGGGCCTGGATCCTGGGTGCCGCGGTGCTTGGATACCTCGGGCTGGTCCCCGGCATCCCTCTCCTGGCAACGTTCGGAGGCGTGGAGAGCGCCGCCCTGGTGGCTGCGCTCGGACTGTTCGCCTTCGCTGCGCTGTTCCTGGCCCTGGCCGCGGCGCGGGCCCGGGACCGGATGGTGCTCCCCCGAGAGTCCTTCTCAAGGGAGGCCGGATGGCCCGTGCCCGCGTCGCCGGGGCCCACCTATGGTCCGGGTGGAGGTGAGAGACATGACGGCGGAGGTTGAGGAACGGAGCGAGGCACCGGCCGCCGCCCGGGCGCCGCACGAGGACGAACCGATCCGGCGGGCGAAGCAGCGGGCCGAGGCGATCCAGGGCCTGTACATCCACCTCCTCGTCTACCTGGTGATCAACGCAGGACTGTTCGTGATCAACCTGCTCACCAAGGGAGATGGCGGGACCTGGTGGTTCTACTGGCCCGTGGCGATCTGGGGTATCGCGCTGCTGATCCACGTGGTGACGATCTTCGTGCCGGTGTTCTCGCCCGAATGGGCGGAGCGGCGGGCGGCTCGGATGCTGGAGGAGGACAGGCGGTTCTGAGGCCAGCCAGGTGCTGATGGTGGGATTCTTCGGACCGACGAAGATCCTGCCGATCGCGGCCGCGATCGCCCCGATCTGGGCGGCCACCCTCGGCTCCTTTGCCTTCGAGGCTGCCTGAGGCCCGCCTTCCCCGGTGATCTCCCGAGGGGAGCGGCGATGACCTCATCGCCCAGCCCCCATGCCTCGCGGTGGTCGGTACATGCCGCCTCTCTTCGCTTGTCTCGGCCCCACGGAACGTGATGCGATCATCGCCGGGGACGGTGGGAGTGAGCGGGCGGTGCGACCGCAGGCCGCTCACCCACGTTGGGGATGAAGGCGAAGGAGGCCGCGATGATCGGACGGATATGGCACGGGTGGACGGCCCCGCAGAACGCAGAGGCGTATCAACGCTACCTGGAGGACGAGATCCTCGCCGACATCCGATCGGGGAGGGAAGGGTTCAAAGGCACTTACGTTCTCCGACGCGAGGACGGGGATCAGGTCGAGTTCCTAACACTGGCGCTCTGGGACTCCATGGAGGCCATCCAGGCGCTCGTCGGGGACGACCACGAGGCCGCCTACCTACCGGACGAGGAGAGACGGCTCCTCGATCGCTTCGAAGAACGGGTGGTCCACTACCAGGTCGTTCTTGCGAGAGTCACGGATCGTCCGTGACCCCCCGCAATTGCGGAGGCGAAGGCTACAGCGTACGAACACTACTAAGCCGGGTCGGTCGTTGTGAGTTGCTTCTCCAGGAGCTCGGTACCGGCAGGGATCAGATTCGCGAGCGCATCCTTCGTCTCCTCGCTGCGCAGGCTCGGGTCCCCGTCTCCGCCTGGAAAGGTCTTGACTGGGCCGGCGGAGTCGGACGGGAACGGGCCCGCCCCAC
>DASUTW010000254.1:0-6842 GCA_036374395.1 Actinomycetota bacterium | reverse complement strand
GCCACCCCCTCGCCTCCAGGAACGACGCCACGGCCCGGGCGCCGAGGGGCCCGGTGAGCCCCTCGGCGCCCGGCAGCGCCTGGTCCCGCGGGATTCCGCGCTCCGGCATCAGCTGCCCGGCCCGCTGATGTCGTCGTCGGGCGAGTCGGCCCCGTCCATCGTGTCGGTTCCCGAGGTGTCCGCCGACCCGGACGTGTCGGCGCTCCCCGAGGTGTCGACCGACGCCCCCGCGCTCCCGTCATCCAGCGAGTCGCCGAGTGGGCTCGGGGAGGCCACCGTCACCGGCGTCCCCTCGATGTCGAGCGTCGAGGTCCCCCTCGTCTCGCCCAGCTCGACCGGCTGGGGAGCCTGCGCGTCCGTCCCGGCGACCGCGATCCCCGCCGCGGCGCCGATCCCGATCGCCGAGCCTCCCGCCACGAGCTTCCACAATCCCTTCCGCATCCTGACCTCCTTCGGTCGGTGTCTGAAGCGATGGTCGCCGCCCCGCCTGAGGCACCCCTGAGCCTGGCCTGAGGGTTCCTTCAGGTTGACCGCGCGGGATACCGGACCTAAGGTCTCCGCGCATGGCGACACCTCCGGAGGAGGGGTTCCGCCCGCTCCCCTCCCACTACGACCACTGCTTCGGCTGCGGGCGCGAGCACCCCACCGGCCTCCATCTGCGGATGGAGGGTGGCGGCCGCGAGGTCCGCGGCTCGTTCACCGTCACTGAGCATCACCAGGGCGCGCCGATGCTGGCCCACGGCGGCGTGGTCGCGGCGGCGATGGACGAGGGCATGGGATACCTCCTCTACCTGCTGCGGACGCCGGCGGTCACCGGGCGCCTGGAGGTCGACTACCGCAAGCCCGTCCCGGTCGGAGCGACACTCGAGCTCCGCGGCATCCTGGAGAAGGTCGAGGGGCGGAGGATCCACGCCCGCATGACCGGGCACCTCGGAGGGGACCTGGCCGTCGAGGCCCGCGCCGTCTACGTCGAGGTCGGCCTGGACCACTTCCTGCCCGACCGTGGACTCGAAGCCCCCTACAACCCCTGAGGTACGGTGGGGACAGGAGGCGAGAGCCCATGAGCCAACCGATGGATCCGATCCGAGAGGAGCACCGCCACCTCCTCCCCCACATCGAATCCCTCCGGCGGGCGGCGGACCTGGCGCCGGGGGACGAGGCGAGGAAGGTCGCCGCGGAGGCCCACCGCTTCCTCGTCGAACACCTGCTGCCCCACGCGGAGGCGGAGGACCGCGTGCTCTACCCGGCGGTCGAGGAGGCGATGGGCGCCTCCGGCGCCGCGGCCACCATGAGCCG
Source organism: Actinomycetota bacterium (assembly GCA_036374395.1). Classification (GTDB taxonomy): domain Bacteria; phylum Actinomycetota; class UBA4738; order UBA4738; family CALAEC01; genus DASUTW01. Next base: position 5,546 of record DASUTW010000254.1, on the reverse strand, counting down.
GGACCACGTCGAGGTCGAGACGCTCACGCGCCACCTCGGGGGCCTGCTCCCCCGGCTGGAGGGCGACCCGGGCGACGCGGCCTGGGCGGAGCTCCGGCGGATCCTCTACGGGCTCCACGCGCTGGTGGCGGTCCACTTCGCCAAGGAGGAGGAGATCTACCTCCCGATCCTCGACGCGCGGCTGAGCGCCGAGGAGGGCGAGCGGATCGTCCACGAGATGCACGGCGAGCACGGCTGACGAACAGGGGAGCGCGGCTGAAGATGGGTGCGGGCGGCGACCCGGGGGACCCGACTCGAGCCGCCGCCACGCACCACGGTCCCCGGCGGACGCCGGGGAGCCTCGCCCCTGGTATCGGCAGGTACCGCATCTGCGTTAACGGTTTCGGGTCGCTTTTTCGGCGGAGCGGTGACCGGGCGGGCGGGTGCCCGGCGCCCGGGCATCTCGGCCCCGCGTTCATCGAGGAGCAGGGCCCCGTCCCGCCGGGCCGACCGGGCTCCACCCGGTCGGCCCGGCGGTGGCATCATGGGCCCGTGACCGGGCAGCTCATCGTGCTGGTGGACGACGACGCTCGTCTCCGAGAGATCGTGGGCATGGCGCTCGAAGGGGAGGGCTATCGCGTCCTGCCCGCCGGCTCCGCGGAGGAGGCATCGGATCTCCTGGCCCGCGAGGAGCCCGACCTCCTCATCCTCGACGTGATGCTCCCCGGGCAGGACGGGTTCGAGCTCTGCCGGGACGTCCGCACCCGCTCCCCGGTCCCGATCCTGATGCTCACGGCGAAGACCGACACCGTCGACGTCGTCGTGGGCCTGGAGTCCGGAGCCGACGACTACGTCACGAAGCCCTTCGTGACGAAGGAGCTCGTGGCGAGGATCCGAGCGCTGCTCCGCCGCTCGCGAGGGCCCGAGGACGGCAACGGGCAGCGGCGCATCGCCGTGGGCGATCTCGAGATCCTCCCGGACGCGGCCAGCGTCACCAAGGGGGGCGAGGAGATCCACCTCACGAAGACCGAGTTCCGGCTCCTCACGACGATGGCGTCCAGGCCCAACCAGGTGTTCACTCGCGAGATGCTGCTGAGCCAGGTGTGGGAGTACGACTACTTCGGCGACTCCAGGATCGTGGACGTGCACATCCGGCGCCTGCGGTCCAAGATCGAGGCGGATCCGCGGCGGCCCGAGATCGTGCAGACCGTCCGCGGGATCGGCTACAAGGTGGTGGGGTGATGGCGCGGCGGCGCCCACGCGGCCTCAGGCGGCGGATCATGGTGGCCTTCATCGGGGGGGCCCTCGGCGTCTCGGCCCTCGTCGCCGGCAGCACCTACTACCTCGCCGACCGCTACCTCGTGAACCAGCGGATCGAGGCGGCGACGGAGCAGTCGTTCTCGAACATCGCCTTCGCCGTCCGGTACGTCGAGCCGGAGCAGGCGTCCCTGGCGGAGCTGGCGGGCCTGCTCGAGGCCCGCGGGTCCTTCGACGTGCTGCTCATGAAGGGTGAGCAATGGTTCCCCTCCACCCTCTCGATCACCCAGCGATCGGTCCCCGCCCCCGTGCTCGAGGAGGTGCGCCGGGGGCAGGTCGCCTACCGGTTCCAACGGGACGAACCCTTCCTGGTGTTCGGCTCCCCGATCCCCGGGTCAGACATCACGGCGTTCTTCTTCTACCCGGTACGGGAAGTGGCGGAGGCCCTGGCCCTCCTCTGGAAGGTGCTGCTCATGGTGTCCCTGGGCGCCGTCATGCTGGCGGCGATCGCCGCGGTGCGGGTGAGCCGGCGCGTGGTGCACCCGGTCCGGCTGGCCAGCGACGCCGCGCGCCGCGTGGCGGAGGGTCTCCTGGCCACCCGGCTTCCGGTCGCCGAGCGCGACGAGATCGGGACGATGGCCCACTCCTTCAACGAGATGGCCGCCGCCCTCGAGGAGCGCATCGCCAGGGAGCGGCGCTTCGTCGGCGACGTCTCCCACGAGCTGCGCACACCGCTGACGACCCTGCGCGCCTCGGCCGACTACCTGCTGGAGCGGGCCGACGAGCTGCCCGAGCAGCACGTGCGGGCCGTCGAGCTGCTCTCCGCCGATCTCGACTACCTGCGGAGGCTCGTGGACGACCTCCTCGACATCTCGCGGCTCGAGTCGGGACCGATCCAGCTCTCACTGGAGCCGCTGAACGTGGGGGACCTCGTCAGGGAGGTGGTCGCTCAGCGGTCGCGGGTGGCGGACGGCGAGGTGCGCGTCGAGGTGGACGGTGGAGGGGACTCGCTCACGACCCTGGCCGACAAGCGACGCCTCGAGCGGGTGGTAGGCAACCTTGTCGATAACGCGCTCACCCACGGCGGCCTCCCAGTCACCGTCCGGGTCGGTGCGGCCAACGGCACGATCACCCTCGCGGTGGAGGATCGAGGACCCGGGATCGGCGGCCGGGACCTGCCTCGGATCTTCGATCGCTTCTACAAGGCCGACCCCTCCCGCCCCCGGCTCGATGGACGGGGCTCGGGCTTGGGGCTGGCCTTCGCCCAGGAGAACGCCAAGCTCCACGGGGGCGAGATCGAGGTGGAGAGCAGCCCGGGCGCCGGCGCGACGTTCCTCTTCCGGCTCCCGCGCGTCTCCCGGACGGGCACATGAAGCGGGTCGCCATCCTCGCGCTGGCGCTGGCGGCGTGCGGCGAGCCCGCCGTGACGGTCGTGCCCGAGGCCGACCTGCCGCAGGACGTCTTCGGATCCCCCCGGCCCGAGGCCCTCACCGAACTTCCCGACAGCACGATCGTCTACTTCGTGCTCAACGGGCGCCTCATCGCGGTCCCCAGACAGCTGCCGGCGGAGGCTCCGTCCCTCCCGGCGGCCGCGGTGGAGGCCCTCCTCCAGGGCCCCTCCAGCCCCTGGAGGACCGCGATCCCCGAGGGCACCCGCGTGCTGTCGGTCGAGGTCGACGGGATCGTGGCCACGGTGGACCTCACCGACGAGTTCGAGCGGAGCGCCCCGGGCCACCGCCCGGCCCTGCGCGTGGCCCAGGTCGTGTACACGCTGACGGAGACGCCTCCGGTGGAGGCGGTGCGGTTCCGGATCGAGGGGAGCCCCGCAGACGTGCTGACCGGCCGGGACGAGGTGGTGCCGGGGTCGGTGACGAGGGCCAACTACCAGCGCTTCGCGCCGCTCGAGGAGGACGAGTCGGGCGAAGCGGCCTGAGGCCATCGTCACAGAACCGTCATATATCCGTTATGGGAACGACACGCCTCGGGGGCATCCTCGGTGCCGTGCAGGATCGGGCGTTCGTCCCCACCCCCTCACAGGGGAGCGTCTCCGGTCCCGGCCCCCGCGCCGGGTCGTCGGATGAGCGTGCGCGGTCCGTCCCGGCGCGACCGAGGAGCCGGGGGCACATCCCAGATGGCCCTCCTCCGGCGGCAGGAGGTCTCGTGAGCGAGACCCGCCTCCCTTCGGGGGATCCCCTCTCTACCCGTACCCGGCCGGAGGAGGGCGCCTGGGAGCTCCGCGTCATCGAGGACGACCTCGAGATGACGCTCTGGAGCGACGAGCCGGTCCTGATCGAAGACACCGACCTCACGCGGGCCTGAACCCGCCGAACAGGCGGGCGGCGCCCAGGGTGAGGTCCTGCGCCCGCACCCTCTCGAGCCCCGCGTCCCGAAGCATCCCCAGGAGCGCCTGCGGCTCCGGCAGGTAGGCGATGGAGCGGGCCAGGAACCTGTGCGACTCGCCCTGCCCGAACGCCGCGCCCAGCCTCGGCACCGCGCCCCGGAACCACAGATCGAACCCCGCCCGCATCGGCTGACGGCGGGGGCGCCCCACCTCGAGGATGGCCACACCTCCGCCGGGGCGCGTCACTCGCACCATCTCGGCGATGCAGGCTGGCTGGTCCGCGACGTCGCGCAGGGCGAAGGCGCTGACCGTGGCGTCGAAGGACCGGTCGAGGAAGGGCAGACGGAGGGCGTCCCCGAGCACGCGCACCCCCTCCGCCCGCGAAAGCATCGCCGGCGTGAAGTCGACGCCCACGGCGAGCCCCCGGGCTCCCACGGCCTCCCCGACCGCAGCCAGGGAGGCGCCCGTGCCGGCGCAGACATCGAGCACTCGATCCCCCGGCCGGACGCCCGCCGCCCGCACCAGGGCTCGGCGCCACGACCGCACCCGGCCCAAGGTGAGGAGGGTGTTCAACCGATCGTAGTCGGGAGCGAGGTCCGTGAACATCGCACGGATCGACCTCGGCCTGTCGGGTCGGATGTCCGGATCCTTCGGCGACACCCCCCACCCTAGCGTGTACGCTCGGCGGCGTGCGGCGAGCCGCCCTCGCGATCGTGCTGGGCGCCATCCTCGCGACCACGTCCCCGGTGGCGGGCCGGTCCTCGGAGGCGCGGTGGATCGCCTACGTGCGAGCAGGGGAGCAGGGCGGCCCGGGCTCCCTCATCGCCGTCCGCCCCGGCGGCAGAGGCGAGCGGACCCTCCTGGACACCGGCGTCGTCGGAGCCGACGCGGGGGGGGCGGGCGCCGTCTTCGCCCTGGTCCGCCACGGCGACACGACCGAGCTCGTCAGGGTGCGGATCGGGTCCGGAGCGGCGGACGGCCCCCGAGCCACCGGATCCCTGTCGGGGGTGGCGGCCGTGCACGGCCGGGTCGCCGTGGAGCGCCGGATCGCGTCCGGATCCGACGTCCCGAAGCACCTCCGGGAGGCCATCGACGAGCTCGCATCGGCGTCGATCACGGTGCTCGCCCCGCCTCGAAGGCCGCCGGGGACGACCCACACGGTGGCCAGCGCCGGCGGGCGGCGCTACGAGCTCCGCTTCACGAACGATCCGGACGGTGTGCTGTCCCACGCCGAGCAGGTGAACGTCTTCGTCGGCGCCTCCCCTCGGCCCGTCGCCCCCCTGCCCGATGCCCTCCCCGTGGAGGTCCGCGGTACCGCGGGCTCCTTCTCGTGCGGAGCCTCCGCCTGCTTCCTCGACTGGGAGGAAGGCTCGAGCTACGCGGTGGGGGAGTTCGGCCGACCCGAGGACGCGATCGAGTTCGCGGAGTCCCTGCGGCCCATGGAGGACCTCGTCGGTCCGTCGTGGCGCGAGGGCGGGGCGGTCGCCGCGCCCCAGCTCCTCGTGCTCGGGGGGCCCGAGGAGACCGTGCTCGAGTCCGTGGAGGGTTTCTGCGAGTGCTCGTTCCACCCGGTGGACTGGGACGGCGCGGGCGAGCGGCTGCTCGTCGTGACCAGGGCCGAGGGGTTCACTACGGTGACCGAGTACGGGCGTCCGGACGGTCCGGAGGTCCTCCACGAGGCCGCCGGCCGGGCGATCCTGGACGCCTCCTACACGCCGGCAGGCGTGGCGATGATCGAGTCCCCCGCCGTGGGCCGGCCCGGGCCCGTGCGGACCATCGACGGGCGCACCCTCGCCCGGAGGGCGATCTCGTTCGACGTGGAGGGATCGACCATGGCGGTCGTCCGCGGGAACGGGAACGTGCTCGTCAGAGACCTGGAGTCGGGGGCCGAGCGGATCGTCGGGACGGGGGCGGTCTCCGTCACCGTGAGCCCTGGGGGGGTCGCTCCGGCGCCCTCCGAGGAGGCGCC
>DASUTW010000253.1:0-6384 GCA_036374395.1 Actinomycetota bacterium | reverse complement strand
CTGGGCGACGAGCTGGAGGATCTCGCGTTCCCGGTCGGTCAGCGCGGAGCGCTCCGAGGCCACCGGACCTCCCGGCACCAGCGCCGCCACGAGCGAGGCCACGGGCGCGGCAAGCGGGACCGCGACCCCGTCGCCGCCGTCTTCGCCCAGCCGCACCACGCGGATCCCGGCACGGCCCAGGCGGCGGGCCAGGAGATCCGCCCCGGAGACCTCCGGGTCGATCGCCACCGCGTCGGCGAGCCGCGCGAGCCGCTCGCCCTCGGCAGTGTCGGTGGCGATGCCCACCGGCACGAGCCAGGGGTACCTGGAGAGAGCCGCGGCGATGCCCTCGGCCACCATGGCGAGCCGATGGATCACCACGATCGTGCGGGAGGTCAACTCGCCGCCTCCGCGTCGAGAGGCACGGGGAGGCCCGAGGCGACGGCCTTGATGTGATCCGCGAGGTCGCCGGTCCTCCCATCCCTCACCATCACGTCGAGCTCACCGATCGCCGCGTGGAGGGCCGAGCGGCTCGGAGGGACCGGGCGCGACACCATGATGTCCGGGTGCGCGCTGGAGAGGAGCTCCTCGTCGGGGTCGATCACGTCCTCGACGAGTTTCTCGCCGGGGCGCGCGCCGATGATCGAGATTCGGACGTCCTTGCCGGGGACGCGTCCGGAGAGCCTGATGATGCGCTTGGCCATGTCCAGGATGTTGACCGGCTCCCCCATCTCGAGGGTGAACACCTCTCCCCCCTCGGCCAGAGCGGCCGCCTGGAGCACGAGCTCCACGGCCTCCTGGATGCTCATGAAATAGCGCGACATCGCCGGGTGGGTGACGGTCACGGGCCCGCCCCGGGCGATCTGCCGGAACATCGTGGGGATCACGCTCCCCCGGCTCCCCAGGACGTTCCCGAAGCGGACCGCGCAGAAGATGCTCCCGTTCCCCAGAGCGCTGCGGGCGATCTGCTCGGCGAGCCACTTCGACGCCCCCATCACGCTCACGGGCTTGACCGCCTTGTCGGTCGAGATGAGGACGAAGCGCTCGACGTGCGCCGCCACCGCCGCATCGACCACGTTGGCAGTCCCCATCACGTTGGTGAGGACCGCCTCCTCTGGGTGGATCTCGAGCAGGGGCACGTGCTTGTGCGCGGCCGCGTGGAAGACGACCTGGGGGCGGTGGCGCATCATGGCCCGGATCACCCGCTCCCGGTCGCGGATATCCACGAGCGCCGTCTCGATCGGGACGTCGCCCTCGAGCTCGGTCAACACGTCGTGGAGGTGCGTCTCGTCGTGGTCGAGGAGGGTCAGCGCCGCGGGATCGAATGCCGCGACCTGGCGGCAGATCTCCGCGCCGATCGAGCCGCCGGCGCCCGTCACGAGCACCCGCCGGTGCCGCACGAAGGCCGCGACGGCCTCGAGGTCGATGTCGGCCTGACTGCGGCCCAGAAGGTCCTCGATCCGCAGGTCGCGGATGTCGCGGGCCGCCACCTTCCCGCCCATGATGTCTCGGACCGAGGGCAGGACCTTGAGGGTCACGTCGGCCTGCTCGCACAGCGCGGCGACGTCGCGGACGACCTCGCTGGTCGCCGACGGGATCGTGAGCAGCACCTGGTCCACCCGGAGTCGCTCGACCAGCGAGGGGATGGCCTCACGGGGGCCGAGGACGCGAACCTCTTGGAGAGCCAGTCCGATCTTCCGTGGGTCGTCGTCCACGAACCCCACGGGACGGAGCCCAAGGTGCCGGTTGGTCCGGAGGTCCTTGGAGACCATCGCCCCCGCCTGGCCAGCCCCGACCAGCAGCACGCGGTGATGCTCCTCGGGCTCGGTCCGTCGCTTGAACGCGAAGAGACGGCTCTGGAACCGGACGGTCCCGAACCCGATCAGCGCCAGGATCGAGCCCAGCATCACGACCGCGAGAGGGATAGGCCGCTCCCGGGGGATCAGGGTGTCGATCATCAGCATGTCTCCCGCGATGACGAGCCCACCGGCCACGATGCCGGCCAGGGCCACCCTCCTCGCTTCCTCCACGCTCGCGTACCGCCACATCTCCCCGTAGAGACCGAAGAGGAAGTTGGCAGCGAGGTGGATCCCGGCGATCGCCGGGAGCACCATCCAGAAGGCGCGCCAGTTCTCGCCGGGGATCCCACCCTCGAATCGGAGAGCGAGCGGAATGAGATAGGCGATCAGGATGAGTGTCGCGTCGAGGAGCACGAGCGGGACGTCGCTGTGGATGTGAGCGACGATCCTCGAAGGAAGTCCCCGGTCCGTCGACCGGTCGTCGGAACGAGGCACCCCTTCCTCCCCCGCGGGCGATCTCCCTGGCATCGGTCGAACAGCGTAGGGCGAGGGTCTGCGTACCTCATCGGTCGGGTCTCGTATCTTCTCTACACCTGATGCAGTACGGGTCCGGTCGTCATATCTACGCTTCCTGCGGGATGCCCTCCGGCCCGTCCGGCCCGACACTAGCCCGTCGTGGACAGAGAACTCCCGCGTCCGGAGGCCGGGAGCGGCGAGCCCAGGTCGGAGGGGCTCACCGTACCCCCCTCGTACGTGCCGCACCGCGTGCCCACCGTATCCGAGCTCGAGGTGGGCGAGGGGCTGATCCTCTACGTCGAGGAGGCCGACCTGATCCACAGGCTCAACGCGTCGGCCGCACTCGTTTGGCGGCTCTTCGACGGAGTGGCCACCGCCGGCCAGCTCTCGCGGGAGATCGCGGAGGAGTACGAGCTTGACGTCGATGAGGTGTCGATCCAGATCGCGTCGCTGGTCGGCGAGCTCGACGCGCTGGGGCTGGTTTCCGGGCAACCGGAGGCCGAACGCCCGACCGAGTGACCAGACGCCCCTACGCTCCGCATCGTAGAGACCCCATCCGTCACCCCTCTGACCTGTGGCGCTGGGCTCGGGGGGCTTCCCCGTCGTGGCGAGCGGACTTACGCCCGACCGCGTATCGCGTTCGCGGCTCCACCGCCTCTACGATCCAGACCAGAGGAACGAGAGGAGTCAGGGAATGAGTGACGAGCTCGAACCCCAGGGCATCAAGCGGAGGGAGTTCATCCGCAAGGCCGCGGTGACGGGTGCGACGGTCGCGTGGGCGGCCCCGGTCGTGCGGACGCTGGCGGGCGCGCCGGCCTTCGCCCAGACGGCCACCCCGCAGGGGAAGGATTTCTCCTACATCGCGCTGTGTATCAGCTGCAACGGGTCGCACTGCCGGATCAAGATTGACCTGGACGACAACGGCAACAAGGCCCAGTGCGAGACCGGGGACAGCTTCCAGACCCCGGGCTGCAGCCTCAGCTGCGGGGCCACGTCGAACTGCCCGTCGAACGCGTGCGCGGACATCCAGGCGTCCTCGGCGGACGGCGGCGCCACGGTCACCGTGACGCTCCCGCCCGGGTGCTCGATCCCGCACGACGGCGTCGCCGTCGGCAAGTGCGGGAACCCACCCGAGAACGGGGAGTGCGTCGAGACGTTCGTGACGGGCACGGACGGCTCCGGCCGCACGACGGTCACGTTCAGCATGTGTGACGTGTAAGGACCCGGTAGATCGACCGAGGGCCCGGCGCCGGCGTCGGGCCCTCGGTTGTGTCCGGGGTCAGCCGGCCCCTGGAAGACCGCCGAGGGTCCGCAGCAGCTCCTCGCCCTTCTGGTGATAGATCGTCCCCACCGAGGCCGTGGAGAGGGCTCCCGCCACGGCCCGCATGGCGTCGGCGATCGGGACGTCGGCCTCCTCCTCGATCGAGGGCATCAGCGCGGCGAACACGTCCATCCGGGTGAGGGCCTCCTCGCGGTCCCGGCGGATGACGGCCCAGTGCGCGACGGGTAAGCGGGCCCCCTCCGCGCCCGGCGGGAGCGGCGGACGGTCTCCGTCCGCGTCGAGGGCCCGCAGCGTATCCTCGTCCAGGGGGATGACCCGCTCCGGGACCACCACCTCGCCGGTGGCAGGGTCGAGGTGGGCGAACGCCGGATCCAGGACCTCGATCCCCCGCTCGCGCAGGTCGGCCTCGATCTCCTCCACCCGCGGCAGGAGGTCGGGCGGGATCAGCATCGCCCGGCCGCTCGAGACGAGGACCACCTGGCGCAGCCGGAAGAGACCGGACCCCTCGCCCGCGAACCTGGCGACCGAGGACCGGAGGGCGCGGATGACGCGCGACCGATGCATCGTCCGGACGACCTGGCAGTCACCCCGGTACAGGATCTGGAAGTACCGAACGCCCTGCTCATCGGTGGCGTCCTCGAACCGAACGGAGAAGTTCGGCACGGGCTCGAGGCCTTCGACCAGGTAGGGCCCGAAGGCCGCCGCCACCGCCCGCTCGACGTCGTCCGAGCTGACGCGGACCCCGATCCAGAGCGATCCGACCTCGAGGGTCCTCGTTGCCGTCCAGACCAGACGGTCGATGCTGAGCATTCATGGGCTGGGGGGGTCCTTGAGGTACCGTGGCTCGTCGCTGGCCTCCTGGGCCGCCTCCGCATCCTCAGGAGGGGGTGCCCCCCGGTCTTCGAGCAGATCCTCCTCGGCGAACCCCCGGACCGCCTCGAGCACGTCGAAGCGGACGCGGTCCAGGTCGGCGCCGAAGGCGTCGCTCAGCTCAGCCGAGAGCTCCTCCAGGGTGGTCCTCCCGTCCAGTCCGCTCCAGATCAGGGTCGCGATCGGGTTCAGCAGGTGGATCTGGTTGCTCACCTCGTCGTAGAGCACACCCTCGCCGTCGATCTCGACGTGGGCCACCGTCGCCCTCGGCCGCGGAGCAACCTCTGGTTCGACGTCCTTCGGCTGCAGCTTCTCCTCGCTCACTCGGTCCCCCCCTCGCCCGACGCCTCGACGAGCTCGAGCACGAGATCGCAGGCCTCCGGCAGCTCCGCCACCATGAGCCGGTAGCACTCGGCCCCCCGCACGAGATCGGCGAGGACCGTCAGCGCCATCCTTCCATCGAACAGGCGGAAGTTGAACGCGTTCTCCACCAGCGTCTGCAGCGCCTGCGCCCTCGACAGTGGCAGGAGCTCGGTCCTGCCCTCGCCCACGTACCGAGGGGCGATCACGAAGGCGGGCCGAGCGGACGACGCCACGGCCCCGCGTCGGATCGAGTCCGCGGGCACGTACCACTGGTCCTGCGCGAAGGGCGCGAGCCGCCCCTCCAACGAGGGACGGAGGTCGGGCAGCACGTCCCAGGACCCTGGATCGATCGTCAGCGCCTTGGCATAGGCGTGGAGCACGCCCGTCCGCGGATCCACGGCCGCCGCCTCGTCGCTCAGGTATCGGAGGCCGGCTCTCACCAGCCCCGAGACGAGCGTGGTCTTGCCCGAGTCCATCGCGGCCGGCATCACGATGCCGCGCCCCGTCTCGTCCGCCGCGGACGCGGCGTGGATCAGGATGTAGCCCCGGTTCCGGGCGATCACGCGCTCGTTCACGTCCCACTGGAAGTAGCGCAGCGCCCCGCCGGCCTCCCGGGAGCTGACCACGTGCTCGCCGTCGAAGTAGAGCGAGTACCGCATCTCCTCCTCGGGTCGAGCGATGAAGGAGTACACGTGATCGGGCTCCCCGTCCGCTTCGAAGGCTTCGAACAGCCCCCCCAGGTAGGCGCCGACCTCCCCGTCGTTCGCCCGGATCCCGAAGTCGAACCCGAGCGCGTGAAGGCGCGGACCGCGGTAGGACCACGGGGCGTCGTCGAGCGCACGCCGCTGCTCCTCGAGCGCACGCCGCTGCTCCTCGAGCGCCGTTGCGCCCGCCGCGTCGGTCTCTCGATCGCTCATCTCGGTCCTCGTCGGGGAGAGGCCCAACCCCTGCACTGTACGATGTCGAACATGGTAGGGGTCCTCCTCGTCGATCCCGAGCCCTTCTTCGGAGAGGCGCTGAGCGCCGCCATCCACGGCCAGGATGGGGTAGAGGTCCTGGGCCGCAGCACCGACGAGCGGGAGGCCCTGCGGATGTGCGCCCAGCGCTCCCCCGACGTGGTGCTCACCGAGGTGGCCCTCGACGCCGGATCCGGCCTCAACCTGGCCCGGCGGCTCGGAGGCGACACACGCGTCGTCGTGCTGACTCGACGACCCGAGGGCGACGTCCTCCTCGACTCGGTGGATGCCGGCGCCGTCGGATGCCTCGGGCACGACCTCTCGGTCGAGCGACTGCTCCAACACCTCCGCGACGTAGTCGATCGCGGACGGTTCGCGGTGAACCCCGACTCGCTCCACGAGACGCTCCGGCGCGCCACCGCGACGGCCGCCGGGGACGCGCTCGGGGTCGGCCGGCTCACCCCCCGCGAGCGGGAGGTCCTGAGCCTGGTGGCCCGAGGGCTCGACAACGCGCGGATCGCGAACGCCCTCTATCTCAGCCCCCACACGGTCCGAACCCACGTGGGCAACATCCTGAGGAAGCTCGAGGTGCACTCACGGGCAGAGGCGGCCCGCGTCG
>DASUTW010000252.1:0-3652 GCA_036374395.1 Actinomycetota bacterium | reverse complement strand
GGAGGTAGCGCTCTACGCGGGGGGCGTCCGCTCCGCCACCGTGGTGGCCGAGCGGCCCAGCGTCCTGCACCGCCTCACCCGGGACCGACTCCACGAGATGGAGCAGCGGGACCCCTTCGCGGCCGCGGCCCTCCACCGGCTGTTCGCCCGCCTGCTGGCCGAGCGCCTGACCGACACGATCCGGACGGTCCAGGCGCTGATCGACTGATCCGGTCATCCCGGGGGAGGTCGCCTCGTCCGGGGGCGACCCCCGTGGTCAGCCGGGGAGGGCGTCCAGGAAGGGGTCGACGTCGGCGTCGTTCTCCGCCATGCCCCAGACCTCGGTCGCCTTCCCGTCCCTGATGTGGAAGATCTGCGCGTACTTCCACTCCGCGCTCTGACCGTCCGGCGACGTCGCCGTGGCGTTCCCCAGGACGACCACGTGATCGTCTCCGCCGACGACGTCGTGGATCTCCACCGAGGGCGGCTGGCCTCCCATCGCCCCCGTCTGACGACCGAAGAACTCGAGGACCGCGGCCTTGCCCTCGTACGCGCCGGACCACTTGCTGTTCCCGCCGACGTGCCAGACGATGTCGTCGGCGAGGTGCTCGTCCATCCAGGACATGTCGCCTCGCTCGAAGGCCGCGAAGCCTTCTCGAGCCAGCCTGACGTTGGGGTGCTCGTTACCTGCCATGACCCCTCCTTCCTCGAGTGGGACGAGACCTACCGCCTGGGGCCCCGCTTTGTCAACAGCGACCCGGGCCTCCCGTCCGCCGAGCCTGCGTTGCCCGCCGTATGCGATGATTCCCTCTCATGCTGACGAAGGCCGTCTGCCCCGTCTTGGTCGGCCGGCGAGAGGAGCTGGGGGCGCTCACGGACGCCCTCGCCTCCGCCGGGCGGGCGGAGGGCGGGCTCGTGATCGTCTCCGGCGAGGCGGGGATCGGGAAGTCGCGCCTCCTGCGTGGGCTGCGTGAGCACGCCGAGGATCTGGGCGCACGCATCGCCGTCGGCGCCTGTCTCGAGCAGCTCCGGACCCTCTCGTACGCGCCGATCGCCGAAGCCCTCCGGGACCTCCTGTCCGACTGACTGACCGAGGCGCTCACGGGCGTCGAGGAGCGATGGCTGGGGCGTCTCCTCCCCGAGCTCGTCCCCGCGCCCACTCAGGACCCTCCCGCCTCGAGCGAGGAGCGCTACGGGGTCGCTCGCTCCGTCTGCACGCTCCTCGAACGCGAGGCGAGGGTCGGGGCCGCCGTGGACCGCCCGCTCCTGTTGGTGCTCGAGGACCTGCACTGGGCGGACGGGGCCACCGTGGAGCTCCTCCCCATCCTGGCCCGGACCCTCCCCGACATCCCCGCGCTCGTGGTGGGGACGTATCGGGTCGATGAGGTCGCCGACCGCCCGGACGTAGTCCACACGATCGCAGAGCTCCGGCGCCAGCGGCTGTGCCGGGAGATCGTCCTCGGCCCCCTCGACCGCGACCACGTGCGGACGATGCTCCAGGAGATCCTCGGCCCGGACGAGGTGGACGCCCACCTCCTCGATCACCTGATGGCGCGCACGGACGGCAACCCCCTGTTCGTGGAGGAGATCCTCAGCACCCTCGACGAGGCCTCCGGCGGCGCCGCGATCGAGCGCCTGGACGTCCCTCCCACGATCCAGGAGGCGATCCAGCGACGGGTGGAGCGTCTGCCCGGGCGGGCCCGCCGGGTGCTCCAGGTCGCGGCGGTGATCGGCGAGCGCTTCGAGCTCGAGCCGATCGCCCGGGTGCTGGGCCTCGGCGAGGACGAGGCCCTCGAGGATCTGCGCGCGCTGGTGCGGGAGCACCTGGTCCTGGAGGAGCCCTCGGGCCAGCTCGTGTTCCGGCACGCGCTCACCCGGGACAGCATCTACGAGCCGCTGCTGGGAGAGGAGCGGCGAAGGCTCCATCGCGACGTGGCCCGGGCGCTCCAGGACCTCCACGAGGACGACCTGGAGGAGCGCGCGGCCGAGATCGCAACGCACTTCGCGGCCGCAGAGCAGGCTCCGGAGGCCCGCCGCTTCGCGGAGATGGCCGCCGCGAGGGCCTCCGCGCTCGGCGCCCCGGCCGACGCCCGGGGTCACCTGCGCCGAGCCCTCGAGCTCACGGACGACCCCCACGACCGGGCCAGGACCCTGCTCGCGATCGGCAACCTCTCACGCTCCGTGGGGGACCTGCGGACGGCTGCCGAGGAGCTCCGCCTCGCTGCCGAGATGTTCGAGGAGCTCGGGGATCGACGGCTGAGGGCGCACGCTCTCCTCGACCTCGCCCTTCCCACGCTCATGGAGGGCGACCGCGCCGGCGCGCTCCGCCTCCTCGAGTCGGTGCTGGGGATGCTGGAGTCCGAGGGCGAATCCGAGGAGCTGGCCAAGGCCTATCGGGCCCTGGCCGGCCACTACATGCTCGGCGCCAACCTCTCCGAGGCCGTCCGGTGGGGCCGCAGGGCGGTCGACCTCGCCGAGCGGGTCGGCGCCGACGAGGTCCTCCTCGATGCCCGGATCGACGTCGGGACGGCGCTCGCGTCGGGGGACGATCGTGAGGAGGGGATGTCGGTCCTCGCCTCGGTCGTCGAGGACGCCGGCTCCCGGGGCTTCCTACGGCTTGCGGCCCGGGCCGCGGTCAACCTGAGCTGCGTGCTCGTGCAGAACGGGCGGTACGAGGAGGCGATGCGCGCGGCCGACGAGGGGCGAGCGATCTCGGAGCGCGGAGGCGAGGAGCTGGGTCGCCGCCTGTGTCAGTCGAACCTCGCCAGCGCGCGCCGCCTGGTCGGCGAGTGGGAGGAGGCGGAGCGACTCCTCCTCGACGTGCTGGAGGGCTCGAAGGACGTCGCCTCGGTGAAGTTCGCGGCGATGGCCAACCTGGAGCTCGTCCAGCTCCGAGCCGACCAGGGGCGCTGGGAGGACGTGCAAGTCGTCGTGGACGAGCTCGAACCCTACGTGCTGGAGCGCCCCGAGCTCCAGAACCTCGCGCCGCTCCGCCTGGCCGCGGCGAGGCTGCACGCCGCGAGAGGCGACGTGGATCGGGCGTGGGGCGAGCTCGTGGCACTCCGGGACGCATGGGAGAAGACCGACGACACCCTCCTGATCGCCCCGAGCCTGGGCTTCGCGGTCGAGCTGGCGGCCGAGACGGGGGACCGGGAGAGGGGGAGCGAGTGGCTCGGCCTGCTCGAGGGCGTCGCGGCCGCGTCCCCCTCGCCGGAGGCCGCCGCGCTGCTGGAGGAGGCCGCCGGCGTGCTCGCCGTGAGCGACAGCCCGGCCGAGGCGGCCGAGCGGCTCGCCGCCGCGGCCGACGCATGGCGCGCCCTGGGCCGGCCGCTGGACGTCGCGCGGAGCCTGCGGTGGCTGGCCGAGGCCCGGCTCCGCTCGGGCGCCGAGGCTCGGGCGGTCGAGCCGCTGGAGGAGGCCCAGCGCATCCTGGTCGACCTGGGGGCGGCCCATGAGCTGGCGCTGACCCGGGCCGCGCTCCGGCGCGCCGGCGAGAAGGTGCCCCGGGGCCCCCGGCCGTCCACCCGCGAGGCGCCGGGAGGGCTCACCCGCCGGGAGCTCGAGGTGGCCCGCCTGGTCGGGCAGGGCCGCTCGAACGCCGAGATCGCGCGGGCGCTCGTCATCTCCCCGAAGACGAGCGCCGCCCACGTGAGCAACATCCTCACGAAGCTCG
>DASUTW010000251.1:0-2795 GCA_036374395.1 Actinomycetota bacterium | reverse complement strand
TTCATCGACTTCCACGTCTGGCCGGTGTTCAACGTGGCCGACAGCGCGATCTTCCTGGGAGCGGCCACGCTGCTGCTCCTGGGGCTGCGCCGCTCGGAGCCGTGACACGGGTCACGGTCCGGGGGGCGCCGGGCCGGCTCGACGCGGTGCTGGCCTTGGCGGCTGGGATCTCCCGGGCGGACGCCCAGCGGGCGATCGAGGCCGGAGGCGTTCTGGTGGACGGGGAGCCGAGGCCGAAGTCGCACCGCCTCCGGGGGGGCGAGCAGATCGAGGCCGAGCTGCCCGAGGCCGGGCGGCTCGAGCCGGAGCCGGGCGGGGTGCCGGTCCGGTACGAGGACGAGCACCTCCTGATCGTGGCCAAGCCGCCGGGCCTCGTCACGCACCCGACCGCGTCGCGCCGGACCGGCACCCTGGTCAACCGGCTGCTGGGGATGGGGGTGAGCCTCTCCGCGGGCAGCGACCCCGACCGCCCGGGCATCGTGCACCGGCTGGACGCGGGGACCTCCGGGCTGATGCTCGTGGCCAAGAGCGACGCCGCGCACGAGGGCCTGGTCAGGCTCCTCGCCCGGCGTGCCGTCGAGCGCGAGTACCTCGCCCTCGTGCGCGGCGTCGCCGAGCACGACGACTTCGCCGTGGAGGCCCCGCTGGAGCGCCGGGGGGCGAGGGTGCGCGTCCGGCGTGGTGGCGGCGCGGAGGCCGAGACGAGGTTCTCGGTCCTGGAGCGCCTGGAGGGCGCCACGCTGCTGTCGGCTCGGCCCCGGACCGGACGGACCCACCAGATCCGGGTCCACCTCGCCTCGATCGGCCACCCGATCCTGGGGGACCGGGCCTACGGCGGGGGAGGGGACGACGCGAGGGCGCTCGGCCTGGGCAGGCCGTTCCTCCACGCCCACCGCCTGGCCCTCACCCACCCGATCACCGGTGAGCGGATCGAGGTGGAGGAGTCGCTCCCCGAGGATCTGGAGGCGGCGCTCAGGCGCGCTCGCGGCGAGTGAGGCGCCGGCGGAGGAACTCGGCCTCCTCGTGCCAGAGGCGGGCGAAGTTGAGGGCGACGCGGCGGCCCCCCTCGTCCTGGAGGATGAGGCGGGTCCAGAGCCTCCCGGGACGGTGCTCGACGACCTCGGTGGCTGTGCGGTCCAGGGCCAGGTCGAGCTTGGGCGCCCCCCCGCCCCGGGCCGGGGGGGTCGCGACGATGATCCGCCGGTTCGTGAGCGCCACGTGGCGGGGGCGCAGGACGAGGAAATACCCGATCGGCCCCAGCAGGGCGGCCAGCGTGGTCCGGGTCCCCTTCATCGCCTCGGCGGCTCGCAGCACCCGTTCCTTCTCCCCGAGGAACGGCTCTGCGGTGGCGCGGACCCGCGCGGCGAGGCTCTTCTTCCTGGGTGGCACCGGCTCAGCCTAGCGGAGCGCCGTCACCGCCGGCTGCGGTCGAGCTCGCGGAGGTGGAGAGCGGTGGTCACCCGGACGGCCTCCCGGGAAGCGAGCAGGGCGTCCTCGACGTCGGGCGGCAGCTGGCGCCGCTCGACGAGGTCCCCCAGCGCGCGGGGATCCACGGACAAGACCTCCTCGTAGCGGCCCAGCGGCTCGAGGAGCTCGCGGACGCGGGCGGGATCGATCGCCTGCTCCACCCGCCGGACGAGCGCCACCGCGCCCTCGCTCCCGTACAGCCGCTTCAGGCCGTGCTCCTCGGCGTAGGCCCGGATCGTGGCCCCCAGCTCCTCCAGGCGGCGCCACCGCTCGCGGTCCTCGCGCTTGAGCCGCACCCACTCGTCCACGATCTCCTTGATCTTCGGCGGGCCGTCCTCCTCGTAGCGGTGGCGGAACACGGGGCACCGCGGCTGGAAGTCGCACCAGTCGCAAAGCCGGTTCTCCCGGGGCTCGAAGCGCCCCGCCTCGATCCGCTCGGCCACCGCGGCGACCCGCCGGCGGAGGTCGTCGAGCTGGGCCGGGGAGCGGGTGGTGGTCATCCGCTGGCCGGGGAGGAGGTAGTAGAGGGTCAGCCGCTCGGGCTCGATGCCCCAGACCTCGCGCGCGGCCAGCGCGTAGATCGAGAGCTGGAGGTCGTCCTCGACGACGCGCTTCGGCGGGAGCCGGCGGTTCGTCTTGTAGTCGATGATCTCGTAGCCGCCGCCGGGGAGGCGGTCCATGCGGTCGATCACGCCCGAGACCGTGACGCCGTCCACGTCGATCGAGAAGTGGTGCTCGAGGGCCGCCGGGATCCGGTAGTCGGCCGCGTTGTCGAGGTGGTACTGGCGAAGCACCTGCCGCCCGTGCTCCAGGTAGGGTCGCTCCTCCTCGGGGGTTCGGAACCCCTCAGAGGTCCACACCTCGTCCAGGATCTGCAGGAGCTCCTCCACGGGGGGCGCCACCGGCACCGGCCGGTCGTGGAAGCGGTGGAGCGCCTCGTGAAGGGAGGCCCCGAAGGACAGCGCCGGCCCCGGCGCCGTGGGCAGCCGCTCCTCGTACTGGAAGCGGAACTGCGCGGGGCACCGTTCGTACGTGGAGATGCTCGAGTAGGACAGGCGCATCGCCGTCTCCCCTTGACCGGCCTCGGGCCGGAGTATAGATTTGGGAGCGCAGGAATTACAAGGGTGTAATCAATCCACAGGTTATCCACAGCGCGGGAGGCCGTGGCCGACCCTTCCCCCGGAGGGGCAGTGAGCAGCAGCTTCGTCCATCTCCACACGCACACGGAGTTCTCGCTCCTGGACGGGTTCGCGCGCATCACGCCGGGCAGCAGCGCGCCCTCGATGCTCGACCGGGCCGCCGAGATGGGGATGCCGGCGATCGGCCTC
>DASUTW010000250.1:0-2881 GCA_036374395.1 Actinomycetota bacterium | reverse complement strand
GAGGGGGCCCCGGCGGTGCCCCTGGGAGTCGCGGTCGCCGCCCTGGCGGTGGCCGCGGTGCTGACGGGGACGCTCCTGCTGATCCGGCGGCGGTGAGCGCTCAGATCCGACCGCTGCGGCCGGCGACCTGCACCAGCCGGCGGTTGACCGCGTCGAGGACGGCGCGGGCCCCCGTCCAGTCTGGCCGGTCCCGGCGCTCCAGGACTGCTCCCACGTACCGCTCCCCCTCCATCCTGACCTCGGAGATCAGGACGTCGAGACCCTCCTTCGTCGTGGCGACGTAGAGGCCCTCGATCACGACGTCGGTGTCCAGGAGCGGACGAAGCGCGTCGGCCACCGCCTGCGCCGCGGCGAAGGACCGGCCGGCTTGCGTGGCGCGCCCGTGGCCCCGTCCCCGGATCTCCTGCTTGTTCCAGCTCACTCGAACGTCCGCCGTGGTCGCGCCGTTCTCTCGGAGGGCGACGTCGAGCAGCCGGATCCTCGGCTCCTGTCCGCCGATCGCCGACGCCATGAGGGGCTCCTTCGTGCCGATCGGCTCGGTGGGGACGCGCTGGGCCTCGGACGGCTCGGCCTCCGGGATGGCCACCATGGAGGCCTCCGGCCTACCCACCGCCTCGGCTACGTGGACGTCCGGCCGGGCCGCGTCGATCAATACCGGGGCGATGCCGGTGCCCTCGAGCCGCCGGGCCACCTCGGCCAGCGTGACGTCGGCGGTCGCTTCGTCCTCCGCGAGGAGCCGGGCCGTCCGGCCCGCGACCTCCACCCACGTCACACCCGGGACCTCTCGAAGGCGGTCCTCGAGGTCCCCCCGCGGACGCCCACGCTCCGCCGATCGCACCCATTCGAGCAGGTAGCGCGAGAACCGGAGGGGCTCCTCGTGCCCCTGGACCGTCGTGCCGGCGGCCACGAGCGCGTTCGTCCCGCCGGCACCGAGCCAGCGCGCGACGCCGGCGCCCTCGGCGGGCTCCCCGGACCCCAGCAGGGCCGATCGAGCGAGCTCGGCCAGCCGGGCGACCGACGCCTCCTCCAGCCCGCGGGGCTCGATCCGCAGCATCTCCCCACGCGGGGAGAGCTCGAGGTGAGCCACGGCGTCTGCATCGACCTCCCCCAGCAGCCACCGAAGCACACCCCCCGCCGCGTCCTCGTCGGGCGCCACCGCCCGGAGGATCGCGGGGGTGTCGAGCGCGATGCGCTCCGGGCCCACCTCTCCCCACCCGGGAGCGCCCTGGACGGCGCGGGCGGCGAGCAGGCCGCCGAGGACCACGCTCAGGGACCAGCCCACGATGGCGAGCCAGAACCACTGGGAGGCCGAGAGGCCGAGGAAGTCGGACGGGATCTGAGCGATGAGGGACATGGAACCCAGGATCGGCCCGGGCACACAACCTCCTTCCAACGACGAGCGGCCCCAGGTCAGGAAAGCAGAGGGCAGCGCATGTGCGCAATCGCCCAACGGCGTCATCCCCGGGGGTGGTAGCCCCGTCGGTCGTCTGGGGGAATCCTCAGGCGTCCTTCTTGGAGAGAACGTCCAGGATCGCCTTGGCGTCGGAGTCCTCGAGCGGGGCCGCGGGCCTGCTCTGGGCGGCCTCGATGATGCGCCGGAGGTTGGACTCGGTCATCTCGAGGCGCTGGCGCAGCATCCGGGACTCCTGCTCCATGTCCGTGGCCCGCTGGCGCTCCCGTGAGGCGGCGCGGGTCGCCTCGAGCGCCTCTCGGCGGGCGGCCTCGCTCTCGGAACGGGCCCGCTCGAGCGAGGCCCTGAGCTCCGCGGACTCGGCCGAGAGCTCGATCAGACGCTCCACGATCGCCCGCCCCACTTGCTCATAGGTGGGGACCCCCTCGTCCTGGGTCTCGGCCTCCCGGCTCTTGGCGCGTCTCCTCGAGGGGCGACGAACCGTTGCCGGCTCGCCGGGCTCGAGCGGCCTCGTGTCGAGGAGGCGGTACCGGTCGCCCTCCTGCTCCAACCGGCCCCGGGCCAGCAGGGCGCGGACGGCCCTGGCCACCGCCAGGCGATCGTCCACCCCGACCGCCCGCGCCAGCTCGGCGGGGGTGGCGGGGATCAGCTCTCCCGCCGCCGCCCGCTCGGCGGCCGCCGCCAGGATGCCGTTGCTCTGCCGCAGGCTCTGCTCGTTCATGGACTGTATTTGTACACCGTCGGGCTGCATGGGAGGGAGGTGGTACCGGGACGAACCCCCCGAACGCGACCGCCCCGGCAGCGGGAACCGAGAAAGAGTGACAAAAGCAGGGCTGGGCCTTGCGCGGGGCCAGAGCTCGGTGTACAAATCGCCTTGGAACCGCGGGAGTCTTCGGACTCTCGCGGTTCCGTCTTTCCCTTGCCCCCGGCCGCCGCGCCGGGCAGACTGCTCCGATGCACGTCGTCGCCACCGACGCTCACCGCGATCACGCCCCGCGGACCGAGTTCGTGCTGGGCGAGGTGGTTCCCGCCTACGAGGTCCCCGACAGGGTGGACCGGATCCTCGAGGCCATCTCGGAGGCCCATCCGCTGGGCGAGCCCACCGAGCACGGGCGACGCCCGCTGGAGCGGATCCACGCCCCGGCCTACCTCGATCACCTGGAGTCCGCGTGGCGGGACTGGGTGGCCGAGGGGGGCGCCGGACCGCTCGTGGCCGACACGTTCGCCCTCCCCGGCGTCGCCGCTGGGCCGCGACCGCGGGGCGCCGAGGCCCGGGTCGGGGCCTACACCTTCGACGCCTCCACGCCGATCCTCGAGGGGACGTGGAGGGCGGCCGCGGCGGCGGCGGACTGCGCCCTCACGGGGGCCGACCTCCTGCTGGGGGGCGAGCGGGCCGCCTACGCGCTCTGCCGGCCTCCCGGCCATCACGCCGGCCGGGCCTTCGCCGGCGGCTACTGCTACCTCAACAGC
>DASUTW010000249.1:0-5340 GCA_036374395.1 Actinomycetota bacterium | reverse complement strand
GGGACGAGCGCGATGACCAGGGCGATGAGTCCCGACGACTCGTCGGTCCCGAGCACCAGGATCGCCACGATGATGTAGACGGGGTCGGGGACGGCCAGCCCCATCACGACGATCGGCCGGAAGAACGCCGTGACCCGCCGGCTCAGGCCCATCGCCACCCCGAGGACGATCCCGATGACCGTGGCGGCCGAGAACGTGATGAGGATCCGCCGGAAGGTGATCCAGATCTGACCCCACACATCGAGCGTCGTGGCGTCCTCGACGAACGCCGTGAAGATGCGCGCGAGCGACGGAACCCAGCCGTCGCTGATCAGGGTGGCGGACTGCCAGATCGCGAGGGCGAGGAGCGACGCCACGACGAACGCCTGCGCTCGCTCGACCCGGTCCCGCGACCGGAGCATCCCCCCGGCGCGCGCCGTCGCTTGGTCCGAGGTGGCCACTACACCGCTCCGCCGAGGCCCCACACGTCCATCACCCGGTCCACGATCTCACCCTCCAGTTCCGTGAGCTTCGGGTCCTCGTACCGGCGCGGCCGGTCGATCGGGACGTCCACCACGTCGAAGACCCTGGCCGGACCCTTCGTCAGGATGTAGATCCGGTCGGCGAGGAACAGCGCCTCCCGGATCGAGTGGGTCACGAACACGATCGTCTGCTCGCTCGCCTGCCACAGCTCGGCGAGCTGCTGGCGCATGAGTCGTGCCGTCACCTCGTCCAGGGTGCTGAAGGGCTCGTCCATCAGCACCACCGCCGGCTGGAGCGCAAGCGCTCTAGCGATCGAGGCCCGTTGCCGCTGTCCGCCGGACAGCCGCATCGGCCACATGTCCCGGAAGGCGTCGATGTGGAGCATCTCGAGGTAGCGGTCGGTCCTCCGGCGGATCTCCTCCTTGGGGACCCCGGCCGCGCGCAGGACGATGGCGATGTTCTGGGCCACGGTTCGCCACGGGAGGAGGCGGTGGTCCTGGAAGACGTAGCCGATCGGGGGAGCGTCCGCACCGGCCGACCCGTCGATGGCCCGGCCGCCGATCTCGATCCGCCCCGCCTGGGGCCGCATCACCCCGGACATCACATGCAGCAGCGTGGACTTCCCGCAACCGCTCGGACCGAGGACAGCCACGAACTCGCCCTTCTCGACCTCCATGTGGAGGTCGGTCAGGGCCGGCGTCACGCCATCGTAGGAGACCCTGAGGTTCTCCACGCGGATGTAGCCGTGTCCACCTCCGGGCGCCGACACCCGTTCCGTGCTCACGTGGCGGCCTCCTTCCCCGAGCCACGCCATCGCAAGACCCGCCGCTCCGTCGGGAGGAGCAGGAGGAACTCCGTCCCCAGGAGGATGACCATGAACACGATCAGCCAGTGCATCGCGTCGACCAGCAGGAACCGGTCGAACGCCCGGGCGAACCGCGCCCCCATGCCGGTGTTGACCGCGAACAGCTCCGCAAGCACCACGACCTTCCAGGCGTGCGCGTACTCGTTGCGGAGGGCCGCGAATGTGTAGGGGATCAGGTGCGGGGCGGCGATGTGGCGCGCGTGGGCCGAGGTGGGCAGCCGGTAGGCCTCCCCCATCTCGTCCAGCCGCTTGTCCGCGGCCCGGAGCCCCTGCAGCAGGGTCAGCGCCACGAACGGGAACGTGATGATCGACACGACGAAGTACACGCCGATCTCCGACCGCTTGAAGATGAACAGCGCGAGGAGCGCCGCGATCGTGCTGGGGATCCCGAGCATGATGCTCACGTACCGTTCCATCACCCGCCCCCACAGGCCGCCGCGGTGCATCACGTAGGCGGCGAGGAAGCCGGCCACCATGGCGATCGCCAGCGCGCCGAACACGCGCCGGACGGTGGCCAGCACGTCCGGCCAGGTCTCCTCGTCGGTGAGGAACTCTGGGAGGCCGGCGACGACCTCGCTGATCTGCGGGACGAACGTCGTAGTGCGGCTCCCCGCCCACCAGAGGAGCAGCAGCGACCCGAGCCCGGCAGCCCCGAGGGCGAGGTCGAGCCACGAGACCCGTCTCCTCGTCCTCAGGGCGCCCGTCGGGCTGTTGGGCCGCTCCGTCACCGCCTCACCCCGCTCCGTGCCCGGAGCCTAGCCGTAGTAGTCCTCCAGGATCACGGCGACGGGCTCCGAGGCCGTCTCCTCGATGAGGATGTCGTGCTCTGCGAACAGCCCCAGGTAGTTGTTCAGCTCGGTGATGTCCTCTTCGGTCCAGCTCGAGCCGAAGCACGGCAGGTCGGCGCAGTACTCGATGAACGCGTCCAGCTCCTCATCGCTCTTCAGCTCCATGAAGGAGTTGTACGGCTCCTCCCGGAGCAGCTCGTAGTCCGAGTCTTCGAGGATCCGGATCCCCTCCATCCAGGCGTCGCGGATGCC
Organism: Actinomycetota bacterium; assembly: GCA_036374395.1. Classification (GTDB taxonomy): domain Bacteria; phylum Actinomycetota; class UBA4738; order UBA4738; family CALAEC01; genus DASUTW01. The sequence continues at coordinate 2,973 of DASUTW010000249.1, read as the reverse complement.
GATAGCGATGTCCTCGTTCTCGGCGAGCCAGTCCTCACGGGCCGCGAGGTTCGTCAGCCACGGCGACCACCCGCCGGTGTGCTCAGCCCACGCCTTAGTCGGCTCGAACAGGTACCGACCGGGCGTCTCCAGGACCGCCCGCAGCGCCAGCGGTTCGAAGTCCAGGATCGCCTCCACCTCGCCGCTCTTCAGCAGTTCGGGGAGGGCCTCAGGCCCCGTCTCCCGAAAGTCGTACTCGCTGAGGATGTCGAGGCCGTAGATCTCCCGGATCATCAGCGCGATCGTCGAGGTGGTTCCCGAGTCGATCCCGAAATGGCCCACCCGCTCACCGACCAGGTCTGTCGGGTCCTGGTAGGGGGAATCCTCGGCCACCACGATCCCGGTCACCATGTTGAGCCCGGGCGCGAACAGCACCGCCTCGTGGCCTTCCTGCTGGACGATCGTCATGTTGACCCCGTCCTGCTCCATGGCGATGTCGCTCTCGCCGATCAGGAAGGTGTTCGTGGCGGCGTCGGGGTCGACCGCGAGGTACTCGCCGATGAACCCGTTGTCCCGATCGAGCCCTTCCTCCTGCATCACGAGCAGGGGGAGCGCGGCCGGGTCCGCCGGGAATCCCTGGAAGACGACGGTCGGGAGGTCGCCGTCCCCCTCGCCTCCTCCGTCGTCGCCGCAGGCGGAGGCGACGAGCGCGAGTGCCCCCACCAGGGCCGCCACCCTGAGCCACCTGAGTCTTGTCATCGTCCCCTCCCTCCCGGCCTCGCGGCCGAATCGCTACTCATGCCCATCGTCGTCGCCGAGGATCATGGCGTCGACGTCGATCTCGATGAGGAGCTCCGGCTTGATCAGGCCGGCCACTTCCACCAGCGTGCTGGCCGGGTAGTGTTCTGAGCGGAAGAACCTCGCTCGCTCCTCGTGGATCGCCCTGAAGCGCTCGGGGGTGAGCCCCGACACGTACACGCGGACCCGACAGATGTCGTCCATCGAGGCGCCCTGGCGCCGGAGGTCCGCCTGAATCTGCTCCAGCACGAACCGGGTCTGCACCCGGATGTCGCCCTCGCCGACCAGCTGGAGGTCGTCGTCGAGGGCCACGACGCCGGAGAGCATGATCCAGGTGAACCCGGGGAGGTCGAGGCGGATCCCCTTGGAGTGGACGAGCTGGTCCGTGCCCTCGGCGCCACGCAGCAGGTCGATCCCCCTGCCGTAGTTGGCATCGATCACGGTCTTCCTGGTCATCCTTCAGTACACCGCCACCCGAATCGGGGTCGGGTTGAAGCCGTTGCACGGGTTGTTCTCCTGGGGGCAGGCCGTGATCGAGACGAGGAGGTCCATCTCGGCCCGCAGGTCCACGTGGTCCCCGGGTTTGGAGGGGGCGTCCTTGTCGATGGCGACGTGCCCGCCCTCCTCCACCGGGTAGTCGAGGAAGATGTTCAGGCACATCGGGACGTCCTTCCGCTCGAGCCCCCAAGGCCGGATCGACTCCTCGAAGAGGTCCATGCACCCCTTGGGAGCTGCCTTCTCTTCCCCGTAGCGGAGCACGTCTAGGACGTGGGAGCATGATCCGCAGATGAGGTCGTTCACCCCGACGGTGTCCTCGACGAAGGTCATCATCGGGTTGGCCTGGTCGGAATAGAGCACGTGACCGGTGGTGACGTAGATAGTGCCGTTCAGCTTGGCGGTGTGCGCGGCCCAGAACTTCTCCGCGAGATCGTGAAGGTTGTAGCAGATGAGGTCGACGGCCTGCTGCCCCTCGACGTCCTCGATCCTGACCGTCTGGCCCGCCAGTATCTCGAACGCGGTGACGCCCCTGGCGGGGACGATCTCGTCGCGGATCGCGGGGCGGGGGAGCTCGGTCCCGGTGGTCGCCATTCAGGGGCCTCCTCTGCTGAGTATGAGATATACGATAAGATATAGAACCGTTCCGGGGCCTGGTCAAATCGGGGAGGGATTGGATGAGGGCGGTACGGTCGGGTAGCGCCCCCGAGTCGGCTGTGGAGCGAGCGTACCGTATGACCCGAGAGGCCATTCTCACCGGCGAGTACCCGCCGGGCTTCCCATTAAGGGTGGGAGAGATCGCCGAGCGGAGCGGCGTCAGTTCGATCCCCGTCCGAGAGGCCCTGCGGCGGTTGGAGGCCGAGCGGTTCGTCGAGTCGGAGGCCAACAAGGGTGCACGGGTGGCCGAGCTGTCGTTCCCTGACCTAGCTGACGCGTATCGGTTGCGGATCCTCCTCGAGGTGGAGGCCGTCCGGTTGGCGTTCGGGGATCTGGCGGAGGAGGACCTGCTCCAGGCCCGCCGGCTCCTCGAGGATATGACCCGGCTGTGGTCGGAGGGCCGGATCGAGGAGGGGCACGAGGCGCACCGGCGGCTGCACTTCCTGATCTATGAGAAGGCGGGATCGACGTGGCTCCTTCACGTGATCACCTCGATCTGGGACCACACCGAGCGGTACCGGCGCCTGGCGCTGCGGTGGGGGGCGGAGCCCGAGGAGCTCGGGCCGAGGCACGAGGCGCTGCTCGAGACGCTCCACGGCAGCGATCTGGACGCGGTGATCGCCGCGGTTCGCCAGCACTTCGAGGATCCGATGCGCGCGATCGAGAGCCGCCTCCGCGCCACGGAGGGCGCCGAGGATCTCTGATGCTCTCGGTTCCACCGGGGACCGGGCGGGGGATGCGCTTGGGGTTCTCGTGGTCGACCCTTCGCTCAGTCCTGGTCATCAGTAGCCTCCGGTCACCGTGGGGACGGCGTTACAGGCCCAACAGCTCAAGGATGTCCTGGGGTGTTGAGTCATCCGGACCCGGAGCGCGGCTTCGCGCCGACGGCCAGCGCGACCTGCATCAAGTCGGAGCGCAGAGCGTTCACGGAGTCGTCGAGTCGGTCCATCCGGCGTTCGATCGATTCCAGCCTGCCCCTGATCGACAACCAGAGGAGCAATCCCACCGCGGCGACGACCGCCACGTTGACGATGTTAGGGATCA
>DASUTW010000248.1:0-2688 GCA_036374395.1 Actinomycetota bacterium | reverse complement strand
GGCGTCGGGCAGGTTCACGTACTTCCCGACGACGGCGATCGTCACCTCGCCCTCCGCCGAGCGGATCCGGTCCACGAGCGCCCGCCACTCGGTGAGGTCGGGCTCGGCGTCGATGCGCAGGTGGCGGGCGAGGAACGTGTCCAGCCCCTCCTCGTGCAGCGTCAGCGGGACCTCGTACAGGGAGTCTGCGTCCACCGCCGAGACGACCCCACCGATCTCGACGTCGCAGAGGAGCGAGATCTTCTCCTTGAGGCCGTGGCCGATCGGACGGTCCGAGCGGCACACGATCGCATCGGGCTGGATACCGATCGATCGCAGCTCGCGCACCGAGTGCTGGGTGGGCTTCGTCTTCAGCTCGCCGGTGGGGCCGATGTGGGGCAGCAGCGAGACGTGCACGAACGCGCAGTTGTCGCGCCCCACCTCGTTTCGGAGCTGGCGGATCGCCTCCAGGAACGGGAGGGACTCGATGTCGCCCACCGTCCCCCCGACCTCGACGATGATGACGTCGGCGTCGGTGGATCGGGCGAGCCCCCGGATCCGGGCCTTGATCTCGTCGGTGATGTGCGGGATGACCTGGACGGTCTTGCCCAGGAACTCGCCGCGCCGCTCCTTGGCGATCACCGAGGAGTAGATGGCCCCGGTGGTGACGTTGGAGCCTCGGTAGAGGTTCTCGTCCACGAAGCGCTCGTAGTGCCCGAGGTCGAGATCGGTCTCCGCGCCGTCCTCGAGGACGAAGACCTCCCCGTGCTCGAAGGGATTCATCGTCCCGGGGTCGACGTTGACGTAGGGGTCGAGCTTCTGGAGCGAGACGCGGAGCCCGCGGGAGCGGAAGAGGCGACCCAGAGACGCGGCGGTGATGCCCTTCCCGAGGCTCGACGACACCCCGCAGGTAACGAAGATGTACTTCGTGTGCTCAGCCACCTCGGGAGGCCATGGTAGCAGAAGGCCCAGGAGGCGTGTGGCCTTTCGGTGACCCGGATCCCGGACCCCACTAGGGACGGCGCCGCTGCCCCAGCCCGTCGAGCCACCGCAAGGGCGGTGCTACCTCGATCAGGCGGCTGATCGTGACGGTCTCGGCGGCGACCTGGAGCGCCAGCAGCGCGACCGCGGCGACGAGCAGCCCCGGGGTCGGCAGCACCACGAGCAGGGCCACCCCCACGAGGAAGCCGAGGGGGTTGGAGCCGCCGTCGCCGAGCATCGCCCGCTCACCGAGGTCGAACGGGAGCGAGGCGACGGCGGCTCCCAAGGCGGCCGCGACGAGCGAGCCGACCCTCGTTCCCCAGGCCGCGGGCTGGCACGCGGCCAGGGCGATCACCCCCCACTTCAGCGATCGCCCCGGGACCACGTCCAGCGCATTGAGGACATTGACGGCGGTGGCGACCACCACGGCCCCGGCCACGATCCGGAGCGGTCCGCCGCCCGCCGCGACCGCCGCGGCCACGCCCGCCGCGATCCCGGTCACGAGCTTCAGGATCCCCGTCGTGGGCCGGCCGCTCGCCAGGCTCCGCAGGTGGCCCCCCAGGCCCCGAGGCCCCCCGCCGGCCAGGTCGTCCAGCACCCCGACCACGAAGACGACCAGCAGGCCGACGACCGCGGCCACCTCCAAGACGCCGGCCTCCGCCTCCGGTCGCCCCACGGCGTGCCCCACCACCGCGCCCCCCACGAGGGCGAGCCCCAGCACCGCGGGCACCGGCAGCCCCGCATGGTTCTCTCGGACGAGCCCCCGCGGGGGCCTCAGCTGCGAGAACCAGGCCAGCGCCGCCCCAACCAGGGCCCCCGCCGCCAGCGAGACCCAGGTCATCGCCGCCCGATCGCCCGGGGCCAGGCCGCGGCCAGGACGTCCCTACCCTGACGCGCCCGGTGCGCGAAGCCGGCGAGGTCGCGACCGGTGACCCGGTGGGACATGGGAACCTCGACCTCCATCACCCGGAACCCCGCCCGAACCGCGTCGATCGTCATGGCCGTCTCCACGCCGAAGCCCGGAGCCAGCGGCCGCACAGCCTCCAGGACCTCCCGGGTCATGGCCCGCTGGCCGGACATCGGCTCGCGGGCCCGGAACCCGGACAGGCTCCGGATCAGCCGGGCCGAGAGCCGCTTCACAACTCGGAAGCCGCCGTGGCCCGGCTGACGAGGGAGCTCGGCGATCGCCAGGTCGGCCTTCCCATCCCGAACGAGCTCGAGCAGCGGGACGGCGGCCGAGGCCGTCGCCCCCAGGTCCCCGTCCAGGAACAGGTAGACGTCGGCCGCGGGCGCCCGGTCGAGCGCGGCCTCCAGCGCCTCCCCCTTCCCCATGGGGCGCGGGGCGACCAGCACCCGGGCGCCCGCGGCGAGGGCCTCGGCCGCCGTCCCGTCCCGCGACCCGTCGTCCACCACCACGATCTCGTCCACGGGGAGGTCGCGGATCGCCCGGACGGTCTCGCCCACACGGCTCTCCTCGTCGCGGGCCGCCACGAACGCCAGCGCGGGCATCAGCCGAGCGAGGGCACCAGGCCGTTCGCGCCCGGCTTCACCCCGTAGTGGCCAGCCTCCCCCAGCTCGACCAGGTCCTCGAGGGCCAACACGAGCGAAACCTCGCCCGGGACCTGATCCACGTTGTCCTGGGTGACGAGCCGATCCGACACGGGACCCTCGCGGAGCAGGGGAACGAACGGCACCAGCACCGTCGCGCTCTCGGCGGCCGCCACGCTC
>DASUTW010000247.1:0-4317 GCA_036374395.1 Actinomycetota bacterium | reverse complement strand
GAGCAGGGCCACCTCGCCGAAGTCGAGCGCATGGTTGTTGGCCAGCGTCACGGCGTCCACGCCCAGGTCCACCAGGGTCTCGACCGCCGTGGCCGGCGCCCGGAAGAAGAACGGCTTCCCGGGCGCCGGCCACGGCTCCCCACGCTCCGAGATGCAGCACTCCAGGTTCAGCATGCAGAGGTCGGCCCTCCGCATCAGCGAGACCACCTCGGGAGCGACCAGGGACCTCGGCCCGCGCTCCTCGATCCGCTCGGCCACCCCCCGCCCGAGCATCGTGTCGCCGGCCAGCGCGATCGTGATCGCCACGGCCTCAGCGCAGGAGGAAGCCCGTCCCCAGCGGGTCGTCCTCCTCCAGCACGAACCGGTGCTCCCCGCTGCGGTGCGCGGATCCCTCCACCTCGGTGACCACCGCGGGGAGGCCGTGGATCCCCGTCTCCTCCACGATCCGTCCCCGGAACCGCGTCCCCACGATCCCGTCGTGCAGCATCCACTCCCCCAGCCCGATCCCACCGTCGGCGTGGAGCAGGGCCAGCCGGGCCGAGGTCCCGCTCCCGCAGGGCGAGCGGTCCACCTCGCCGTCGGCGAAGATCGCCACGTTCCGCTGATGGACCCGGGCCTCGGGCTCGGGAGCCGGCTCGTGGAAGATCACCCCGTACACGCCGCTCAGACGCTCCTCCGCCGGGTGCTCCCCGATCCCCCGCTCGTTCAGCGCGGCCTGGATCTCTCGGCCCAGGGCGATGAACCCCTCCGTGTGCTCGGGCTCCACGGTGAGCCCCGCGTCGGCCGCGCCCACCGAGGCGTAGAAGGCTCCGCCGTACGAGACGTCTGCCGTGACCCCCGCCACCTCGATCCCCCGAGCCCCGCAGAAGGACGGCACGTTCCGGAAGCGCACCGAGCGCACCCGGTCTCCCACGAGCCGAGCCCAGGTCGGGAGCCGTCCCGAGGGGACGTCCACCACGACCCGGACCTCGCCGTCCTCGACCTCCAGCCCCTGCGGGTCGAGCCTGCCCGACTCCAGGGCCCACGTGACCAGGGCGATCGTGCCGTGGCCGCAGGCGGTGCTGTAGCCCGCGTTGTGGAAGAAGACGACCCCGAGGTCGGCGTCCTCGTCCTCGGGGTCGGTGACGAAGCACCCGTACATGTCCGCGTGCCCCCGGGGCTCGTGGATCAGCAGCTGCCGGACCTCGTCCAGGCGCTCGGCGGCGAAGGCCCGCTTGTCGAGGATCGAGGGTCCCTCGAGGGCCGGCGCCCCGCCCGTCACGATCCGGAAGGGCTCCCCCGCGGTGTGGTAGTCGGTGGTCGCGATCTCCACGGCCGCAGGATACGCGTGGGAGACTCGCGGCGTGGAGCGGAGGGAGGGGTACCGGGCGGCGCGGCGGGACTCCTCGCTGGCCGTGCTGGAAGGGTTCCACGCCCTGAAGCACGCCATCCGGTTCGGGGCCGAGCTCCTCGACGTCGTAGCCTCGGAGGACGCCCCGCTCGACGAGCTGGCGGCCGACCTCGCGCCGGACGTGGCCGGTCGGCTGCGAGCCGTCGAGCGGATCCCCGCCGAGGGCTTCGCGGAGCTCACGCCCACGCCTCCGGCCACGGGCATCGCCGCGCTGGCCCGCAGACCGCCGGTGGACGTCGCGGCCGTGCTGGGCGACCCGGGACCCGCACCGGTGGTCTTCCTGGAGAAGCCTCGCCGCCTCGAGAACGTGGGCGCCGTGGTGCGCGTCGCCGCGGCGGCGTCGGCCGCCGGAGTCCTCAGCTCGGGGCCGCACGACCCCTGGCATCCGGCGGCGGTCCGTGGGAGCGCGGGGCTCCACTTCGCCGTCCCGGTGGCTCGGGTCGACGCCCTGCCCGCATCCGACCGTCCGCTCGTCGCGCTCGACCCGGAGGGGATCGAGCTGGGTCCCGGCGTCCTCCCGCCCCGGGCCGTGGCGGCGTTCGGGACCGAGCGAGTCGGCCTGGGCCGGGAGATCCTGCGCCGAGCCGATCTCCGGGTGCGCATCCCCATGCGGGAAGGCGTCTCAAGCCTCAACCTCGCGACGGCGGTCGCCGTCGTCCTCTACACGCGCTGACCCGGATCAGCTCAGGAGGATCCGGAGCGCCAGGAGGGCGACGATCCCGCTGCCGAGGAGGCTCGTGACGCGCCGGGCCCCCGCCGGGAGCCGGTGGCGGAGGACGGACCCGGCGCCGGCCAGCAGCCACTGCCAGGACAGGGAGGCGAGGAAGGCGCCGATGACGAAGGCGACCTTCGCCGATCCGGCCTCGAGCCCTTCGCCGCGCAGTCCGAGGATCAGGGCGGTGAAGTACACGATCGTGACCGGGTTGAGCAGGGTGAGCCCGAGGAACCCGGAGAAGATGCGGAGCAGACCACCCCGCTCCGGCCCGGAGGCCTCCGCGGGTGCCGGCTCCCGGAGCGCCCGCGCGCCCAACCACACCGCGATCCCCAGCAAGACGACGGCGCTGAGGAGACGCATCCGCTCCCCGACCGCCTCGAGTGCCGCGGCGATGGCGCTCCCCGCGAGCATCGCCAGCGCCGCGTAGAGGAGATCGGCCGACGCCGCCCCCGCGCCCGCGGCCGCCGCGGCCGGGAACCCCCGCCGCAGGGCGAGATCCACGATCAGCACCGCGATCGCGCCCACGGGGATCGCGATCCCGTACCCTGCCACGATCCCCTGGACGAACGCCCTCCCCACGAGCCCCCTCCCTCGACGGCGGGCATCGTACCAGCGACGCCCCGGCCCCCACCCGGTACCATGCGCAGAAGGGACGAGAGGGGACGCGGTGGCACAGGCACGGAAGCAGCCGGGGGTCGAGCGGATCTACCGCGACGACCACATCGAGGTCACGTGGGAGCCGTCGCTCTGCATCCACTACGGGGCGTGCTACGGCCAGCTCCCGAGGGTCTTCCGGCCCCGGGAGAGGCCGTGGGTCCGCCTGGAGGAGGCGAGCGCGGACGAGATCGGGAAGGTCGTCCAGGACTGTCCGACGGGGGCGCTGGGGTTCCGGCGGCTCGACGGCGGCCCCCAGGAGAAGGTGCCCGAGGAGACGGAGATCCGACTCGATCCGAAGGGCCCGATCTACCTCCGGGGGCGGGTTCGGATCGAGCGCGAGGGCGAGGTGCTGCGGGAAGGGACCCGCGTCGCCCTGTGCCGCTGCGGACAGTCGGGGAACAAGCCGTTCTGCGACGGCACCCACCTCAAGATCGGCTTCACCGACGAGCCCGAGGCCTGATCACCCCGGCCGCGGGGCGGCCGACGTGACGTCCCTCCCGCCGCACGCGTTGCAGGCCCACGCATCCCGCCGGCCGGCCGGCGTCCGCTGCTCGCCGCGCCCCCGCTCCCACAGCGGCTCCGGCGTATAGCGGAGGTCCTCGGATCCGCAGAGCCCGCAGCGGCGCCGCGTGTCCCGCTCCCAGCGGTGCCCGCAGGCGAGGCACGCGATCTCGACCGACCCCTCACGACGGGATCCCTCGAGTCGCTCCTCCTCGCCGCAGGAAGGACACGCGATCTCGGCCACGACCCCCAGACTAGACTCACTCCATGCGCGTCGGGGTCCAGCTCCCAGAGGTCGAGCGCGAGGTGCGCTGGCCCGAGTACGTGGCGATGGCGCGCGCCGCCGAGGAGGTGGGCTTCGACTCGCTCTGGGTCGGCGATCACCTCCTCTACCGGGACGACGGGCGGCCCGAGCGCGGCCCGTGGGACGCCTGGACCCTGCTCGCGGGGCTCGCCGCGGTCACCGAGCGGGTGCGCCTGGGGCCGCTCGTGGCGTGCACGGCGTTCCGGCCGCCGGGCGTGCTGGCGCGCACGGCGGCCGCGGTCCACGAGCTGAGCGGGGGGCGGCTCGTGCTCGGGCTGGGGGCGGGGTGGAACGAGGAAGAGTTCCGGGCCTTCGGGATCCCCTTCGACCATCGGGCGTCCAGGTTCGAGGAGTCGTTCGAGATCGTCCGGCGCCTGCTGGCGGGAGAGCGGGTGACGTTCCGCGGGCGCTTCCACGAAGCGCAGGACGCGGTGCTGCTCCCGCGGCCGACCGACAGGATCCCGCTGATGATCGGGAGCACGGGCATGCGTGTGCTTGCCGGCGCGCTCCCCCACGTCGACATCTGGAACACCTGGTACGACTGGTACGGCAACACCCCGGAGGGCTTCGCCCGGGGGAACGCGGAGATCGATCGGGCCGTGGAGCGGGTGGGGCGCGAGCCGGACGCGGTGGAGCGGAGCGCGTGCGTGCTCGTCGTGGTGGACGAGGGGGCCGGCGAGCGCCCCGCCCCGGAGGGCGTCAGGCCGCTGACCGGCGGTCCCGAGGAGGTCGGCGCCGGCCGCCGCCAGA
>DASUTW010000246.1:0-3919 GCA_036374395.1 Actinomycetota bacterium | reverse complement strand
GGCCCCGCGGGCCGATCGGAGCGCCCGGACTCGGGGCCGGCGCGCTCCTCGACCTCCTGCCGGGCCTCCTGACGGGCATGGAGTGGGGCGATCTCGTGACGACCGTGGTGAGCCTCGACCTCGACCTCGAAGAGGGCGCGGCACTGAGGGAGGTCCCGGCGTGAGGTCCGCCGCCGCCGTGCTGGCGACGATGGCGGCGATGGCGCTCGGCGTCTACGTGGCGGCGGCGCTGGACGCGATGGCCGGCGCGGCGGTCGGCGGCCGCCGCAGCGTGGGGCGGTCGCTGACGTTCCCCATGCGGCGGGGGCTCGCGCTCCTCCTCCGCCCCCGCGCCAGGACCGAGCGCCCCGACGCCGAGGCCTGGGCGCTCGCCCCCGCCGCCCTGGCCGGCCTGGCCGCCGTCGGGCTGGCCACGATCCCGCTGGCGCCCGGGCTGGCGGTGGCCGACGTGAGCGCGGGCATCGTGCTGTTCGGGGCCGCGATGGCGCTCGTCATGGTGGCGGTGTTCCTCCAGGGATGGGGCCCGAACTCCCTCCATCCCCTCATCGCGGGCTACCGCTTCGCCGGGCAGGCGCTCTCCTACGAGATGCCCCTGGCGCTGGTGCTGATCGGAGCCGCCCTGCCGGCCGAGTCGCTCTCGGTCGGCGCGATCGTCGAGTCCCAGGCCCACCTGTGGAACGCGCTTCGCCAGCCGCTCGGGATGCCGCTGTTCCTCGTGGCGGTGGCGGGGCTGGCGTTCTGGGGCCCGCTGGCCCTGCCCGAGGGGGAGGATCTCGCCGGCGGCACCTCGGCCGAGGTCTCCGGCGCGGCGCGTCTGACCTGGAAGGCGGCCCGGCTGATGGTGCTCGTGGCGGGGGCGGCGATGACGGCCGCCGTCTTCCTCGGGGGATGGCAGGGCCCGTGGATCCCCGGGTGGGCCTGGACGATCCTCAAGACGCTCGCCGTGCTGGTCCTGCTGGTGTGGGCTCGTCACCGCTTCGTCCGCGTGCCGGTCGAGCGGTTCGTGTGGGTCTCGTGGGTCGTGCTGATCCCGCTGGCGCTCGTGGACGTCTTCCTGGCCGGGGCCCAGGCTCTGTGGGCGGCGCCGTGATCGTCGACGTCCTCTCCTGGGTCTTCGGCGTCGGCTCGGTGCTGTGCGCGTGGCGCGTGTTCCGGGCCGACTCGATGGTGCGGGCCGCCTACTGGCTGCTGGCCGCGTTCGTCTTCGTCGGGCTCCTGCTGGTCCTGCTGACGGCCCAGTTCCTGGGGCTCGTCCTGATCCTGATGATGGCCGGCGAGATGACGATCATGGCCGTCTTCATGGTCATGTTCATGATGAACCCGGCCGGGCTGAACCCCATGACGATGGTCCATCAGCACCGGACCTCGATCGCGGCGGGGGTGGTGGCGTTCCTCGGGCTGGCCGCGGTGGGGCTCCTGGGCTCCTTCCCGGAGCGGGCGGTGGCGGCGGGAGCCCGCGTGACCCGCGAGACGGGGATGGAGCTGCTCGGGGACTCGATGGTGGTCTTCGAGACGGCCGCCGTGGCCCTCCTGGCCACGATGATCGGGACGGTGGCGCTGGCGTCGCGACGGGGGAGGGCTGGCGACGCGTACGAGGGCTCGGTGCCTCCCTCGATGGACCCGGAGGAGGCGAAGTGAGCCAGGAGCTCCTGCTCGTCGTGGCGGCCGCGCTGTTCGGGATCGGCGTCTACGGGGCGCTCAGCCAGCAGACGTTCGTGATGATCATGATGGGCCTCGAGCTGATGATCGCGGGCGGCATCCTTGCGATCGGGACCTTCTGGGCGCAGAGCGCAGCGGGCTCGCCCAAGGGACAGGTCCTGGCGATCGTCGCCATGACCGTGATGGCGGTGGAGGCCGCGCTGGGGTTCGCGCTCGTGATCGCCGTCTACCGCGTTCGGAAAGCCGACATGACCGAGAAGCTGAAGAGGCTGAAGGGCTGATGCTCTGGCTCGCCCCTCTCGCGCCGCTCGCCGCCGCGGGCCTGGCCGCCGTGGTCCGGGCCGGATGGGGCCCCTGGGTCGCCGGCGGCGGGGTCGTGGTCTCCCTGGTCGTGGCGCTGGCGGGCGCGGCGGGGGAGTTGACCGCGTCGTGGGGGTGGGGGCCCGCGCTCGGCCTCTCGCTGTCGGCGGACGGGATCGCCCGCGTCGTGGTCGTCCTGGTTCCGGCCGTGGCGCTGCCGGTGCTGGCGTATTCGGCGTCGGATCATCGGGGGGATCCGGGCCGGCGCCGTCTCCTCTCGCTCCTGGCCCTGTTCGTCGGGGCGATGCAGCTGGTCGTGCTCGCGGGCGACCTCCTCACGCTGCTGATCGGGTGGGAGCTCGTGGCCGCGTGCTCCTGGGCCCTGATCGGGCACCGGTGGCGTGAGGACGCGCCCCGGGCGGGCCAGGAGGCCTTCGTGGTGACCCGGGTGGGGGGCGTGGGGCTCGTGGTTGCGGCGGGGGCCGCGCTCCACGGGACGGGCTCCCTGCGCTTCGAGTCCCTGGGCGCGGCGGGCGAGTGGGACCTGCACCTGATCGCGGCGGGCGTCCTGGCCGCGGCCCTGGCCAAGTCGGCCCAGCCGCCGTTCTCGCCGTGGCTCTTCTCGGCGATGGCCGGCCCCACGTCGGTCTCGGCCCTGCTCCACTCCGCCACGATGGTGGCCGCCGGCGCCTACGCCCTGGCCCGTCTGGCCCCGGCGCTGGAGCCGACCGGATGGTTCGGTCCCGCGGTGATCGGCTTCGGGCTGGCCGGTGCGCTGCTCGGGGGCATCGTGTCCCTGCTCCAGTCGGACGTGAAGCGGGCGCTCGCCGCCTCCACGACTGCGCAGTACGGGCTCGTGCTGATCGCGGTGGGGGTGCTCGCCGTGCCCGCGGCCGCCGGGCACCTGGCGGCGCACGCCGTGGCCAAGGCGTCGCTGTTCCTGGCGGCCGGCGTGGCGATCCATGCCGCGGGCTCGGGCGATCTCGCGAGGATGCGCCTCGGCCGGGCCCTGCCCGCGATCGCCGCGCTGTTCGCGGTGGGGGCGGCCTCGCTGGCCGGCGTTTTCCCGCTGGGCGGCGCGTTCACGAAGGACGCGGTGATCGGGGCGGCGTGGGAGTACGCGACGTGGGCGGGGGTGGGGGCGCTGCTGGCCGGCGCGCTCTCCGCGCTCTACGCGGGGAGGATCGCCCTGCTCGCCTACGGCCCGGGGGAGGCGCGCCGGCCAGCAGCCCCCCCCGCGCTCCAGCGGGCCGCGATCGCCGTCCTGACCCTGCTCGTCGTGCTCCTCGGCCTCCTCTGGGTCCCGCCCCTCAGGGAGGGCCTGGCCGGGATCGTGGGGGCCGACGCGGTCGCCCCCGCGGCGTGGGAGGTCCTGCTCTCGCTGGGAGCGGTCCTGCTCGCGGCGGTGGTCGTCCTCCTCCTCGACCGCGGCCGCGCGCTGGCGTCGCTCGGGCTGCCGGACCGGCTGCGGGTCCCGGCCGCCGACTGGCTGGGGCTCCCCGCAGCGGGTCGAGCCCTGGTGGTGACGCCCGTCCTGGCCCTCTCCCGCGGGCTGGCCCGGGTCGACGATCGCGTCGTGGACGCCGGCGTCCGGGCGGTGGGGCGGGTCGCCGACCTCTTCGCCCGGGCCTTCCGCGCGTGGGGGGAGCGAGGCATGGACGGCGTGGTGGAGGGCGTCGGGAGGGGGACGCTGGCGTCGGCGGACGGCTCCCGTCGGGTGGACGAGCGCGTCGTGGACGGCTCGGTCGAGGGGATGGCGCGGGGTGTGGGGGCGGCCGGGGCCGCGAGCCGACTGCTCCAGTCGGGGCTGGCCCACCACTCCTACGTGATCATCGCCGTCGGGCTCGCGGTGGCGGCCGCGGTCGCCTTCCTGGTGAGATGAGCGGAGCATGCTGACGGCTGCCATCTTCGTGCCGCTGGCGGCGGCGATCGCGATCGCGCTGCTGCCCGCGAGCCGCGA
>DASUTW010000245.1:0-7475 GCA_036374395.1 Actinomycetota bacterium | reverse complement strand
GGAGGGAGAGGCCGGTCGAGTCCTCGAGCCTCCGGACGGCCGGCACGACGGCGATGCCCATGTAGGCGGGGTCGACGCCTGCGGACGAGGTCCCCACGATCCGGGCCAGTATCTCGCGGCCCTCGGCTTTGGCCCGGCGCTCGGACATCAGGACCATCGCCGCGGCCCCGTCGGTCACCCCGCTGGCGTTGCCGGGGGTCACGCTGCCGCCCTGGCGGAAGACGGCGGGGAGCTTGGCAAGGCCCTCCATCGTGGTCTCGGGCCGCGGGTGCTCGTCCTCCGTGACGGTGACGGTCTCGCCCTTCTTCCCGGGTGCCTCGACGGGGACGATCTCCTTGGCCAGCCGCTCGGTGGCGGCCGCGGCTTTCTGCTGGGTTCGCAGCGCGAACTCGTCCTGCTCCTCGCGAGGGATCTCGTACTTCTCGGCGAGATTCTCCGCCGTCTCGCCCATCACCAGGCCGCACAGCGGGTCGAGGAACCCGTCCTTGTACATCCCGTCCTTCACCGGCACATCGCCCATGCGATAGCCGAAGCGGAAGTCGAGGAGGAGGGCCGGCGTGCGCGTCATGTTCTCCATGCCGCCGGCCACGACGACCTCTCGGTGGCCGAGCATGATCTCCTGCGCCGCGAGCTGGACCGCCTTCGTGCCGGATCCGCAGGCCATGTTGACGTTGTAGGCGGGGACCTCTTGGGGGATGCCGCTGCGGTAGGAGACCTGGCGGGCCGTGTTGGGGCCGTTCCCGGCCTGGCGGGCGTGCCCGAAGATCAGCTCCTCGACGTCATCAGGCTCGATGCCGGCTCGCCGGATCGCCTCTTGCGTGGCGGCGATGCCGAGGTCGACGGTGGGGACCTCGGAGAAGGACCCGAGGAACTTCCCGATCGGCGTCCGCGCGCCCTCGACGATGACGGCCTGCTCCACGGCGCCCATCCTACCAGCGGCCTCTACCGCGAGGCCGTGGCGAGACGCCGAGCAAGCCTGGCGATGGCGGCGCCCCCGTCGACGGGCTCCCGCGGCGCCTCCTCGGCGTCGACCAGCCTGAGCCGGGCCTTCGCCAGCCAGCTCGTCGCCGCGCGGACCTCCTGGGCCGCGTCCAGCGGCACGGGCAGCGTGAACCCTCGCTCGTCGCCTCGCCGGACGAGCGCTCCCTTTCGGAAGGCCAGGCGCAGGCCCTCCTCGGACTCGACCTCCAGCCGCCCCGCGTTCACCAGCCACCGCTCGATTCTCGACCTGGCCAGCGCCGTGACGAGCGCCCGGAGGCGGTCCCGCGCCAGCGCGGCCTCCTCGAACCGCTCCTGGGCCGCGAGCGCCTCCATCCGATCCTCGAGCGCCGCGAGGAGCTCGCCCGGTGCGAGGAGGAAGGAGTGCAGCGACCGAACGAGCTCCTCGTAGCGCTCGGGGGCGACCCGCCCGTCGCAGGGCGCGACGCAGCGGCCGAGGTCCGCGAGCGCGCACGGCGAGAACCGGGTGGAGCGCCCCATCGAGCGGGTGCAGCGGCGGATCGGGACGACCTCCTCGAGCGCCTCCTTGGCCAGCGTGGCCTGCTTGCTGCTTCGGAACGGCCCCAGGTACGCGCCGTCGCCGCTCACCTTCCGGACCACCTTGAGTCTCGGCCAGGCCTCGGCCAGGTCGAGCTTCAGGTAGCAGGCCCGCCGCCACGCCTTCCCCCTTCGGTTGTAGGGAGGGGAGTGCTGCCGGATCAGCCTCGCCTCGAGCACCAGCGCCTCGACCTCGGTCCGGCAGGGGATCGCCTCGACCCCCTCGGCGCTCGCCAAGAGGTCGTCGATCCGCTTGCGGTCGTCCCCGTAGAAGTAGGAGCGCACGCGGGCCCGCACGTCCTTCGCCTTCCCCACGTAGAGAACCCCGCCGTCCTTGCTCCGGAACAGGTACACGCCCGGCCCGTTGGGGAGGCCGTCGGCCATCGGGGCCTTCCTCCAGTGCGGGGTGCCTCGGGCCCGCATCGCCTCCCGGAGGTCAGAGAGCGTGAGGATGCCCAGGCGCCCGCCGAGCTCGAGGAGGCCGTGGAAGACCTCGGCGCAGGCCTCGGCGTCGGCGAGCGCCCGGTGCTGGGGGCGGGTCGCGGTGCGGAAGTAGTCGGCGAGCGTGGCCAGCCTCGCGTTGGGGACCTCGTTCCGGAGCACGCGCCGGGCCAGCTTCGCGGTGCAGACGGGCGGCCCGGGCGGGCGCTCGTACTCGAGGCGGTCGGCCTCGGCGCAGAGGAACCGGTAGTCGAAGGACGCGTTGTGCGCGACGAGGATCGTCCCGCGAGCGAACTCCAGGAACGAGGGGAGCGCGGCCTCGATCGGCGGCGCGCCCCGGACCTCCAGGTCGTCGATCCCGGTCAGGTGCGTGATGAACCGGGGGATGGGGACCAGCGGGTCCACGAGGGTCTGGAACGAGCCGAGCCGCTCGCCGCCCTCATACGTGACCGCCCCGATCTCGGTGATGCGGGAGTCGGCGGGCGAGCCGCCCGTCGTCTCGAGGTCCACGAAGCAGAACGTGACCTGGGAGAGGGGAGCCCCGAGGTCCTCGAACGACGACTGGACGACCCGCACGCCTCCTCCTGATCGAATCGATCGGATGGGCGCGCGCAGACGGGACCATACCCGAACATGTGTTCGAGGTCAAGCATATGGAAGGAGGATCCGTCTACGAGATGTCCTGGCGGCGGAGCACGAGCGTGGAGAGGAGCGCCATCCCCGCCACGTAGGCGACGAGGAGCGCCGTGGCCTCGGGCCCGTCGGCCACCGTGGTCACCCCCGGGACGCCGCCCGCCTGATCCTGGGCCCGAGCCCCGAGCGACGCCGCCAGCGCGCCCGCGTTCACGCCGGGCAGCCACTGCTGGATCGTCGCCAGGACCTCGAGCAGGTTGGCGAAGCCGCTGATCAGGCTCTCGATCACGAGCGCCCAGACGAGGCCGAGGCCGATCGCCAGCGCGGTGCTTCGGAACAGGATCCCGAGCGTCATGCCGAACAGGCTCCACATGCCGAGGATCAGCCAGCCAGCCCCGACCCCCTGCAGCAGCTCGACGATCCCGGGCCACGAGACGGCCCTGTTCTCGGCCAAGGCGATGGTCCAGCTGGCCAGCGCGCTCAGGAGGAAGAAGACGACGGTGATCGCCAGCGTGACGAGGGCCGTCGCCAGGAACTTCCCCGCCAGGACCTCGACCCGCCTCGGGCGCTGGACGAGGATCGTCTTGAGCGTCCCCCAGCCGTACTCGCTGCTGGCGATCAGCGCCCCGATGATCAGCGCGATCGCCCCGCCGAACAGGGGGAAGCCGCCCACCACGCTTGGGACGAGGTTGTGCGGCAGCGCCTCATTCAGGATCTGCTCCAGGGGCACGCCCTCGAGCTCGGGGCCGCCTCCGGTCTTGAAGATTAGGTAGGGGACCACGTAGCCGAAGAAGAGGCCCATCACGAAGTAGACGCCGACGAGGATCCACATCGCCGGCCGCTTGCGGACCTTGAGGAGCTCGGCGGCGAGGCTACCCTTCGTCGTCCTCGCCTCCTTCGCCGGTGAGCTGGAGGAAGGCCTCTTCCAGGGATCTGGATGCGGGCCGGAGCTCGGACACCTGCACGTCCGCGAGGACGAGCTCCCGGTTCAGGTTCGGGACCTCGCCGGGATCGGCGTCCACGATGAGCTCGCCGTCGCGGACCTCGACGCGGTCGGGGCCGAGGACCTCCTCCGCGCGCCGGCGGGCCAGGTCGAGGGGCTCCGCGCGGATCGCGACCGCGGCGCGGCCGCGCAGCTCGTCCACCGAGCCCTCGAAGACGAGCCGCCCCTTGGAGATCACGCCCACGCGGTCGCAGATCTGCTGAACCTCGGCCAACAGGTGGCTGGAGAGGAGGACGGTTCGCTCCCCCGTCCCCAAGCGGCGGATGAGCGTCCGCATCTCGACCATCCCCGCGGGGTCGAGGCCGTTCGTGGGCTCGTCCAGGATCATGAGGTCCGGGTCCTTGAGGAGCGCGGCGGCGATCCCGAGCCGCTGCTTCATGCCCTGGGAGTAGGTCTTGAACTTACTGTCGGCCCGGGGCAGCAGCTCCACGGTTCGGAGGGCGTCCTCGATCCCGTCCTCCGGGAGCCCGGCGTATCGGGTGACGACGCGGAGGTTATCCCGCCCCGTCAGGTAGGGATAGAAGGCGGGCTCCTCGACCATCGCTCCGACGCGGAGGAGCCCGTCGGGATCGCCCGGGGGCCGGCCCAGGACCTCGGCGGAGCCCGAGGTGGGGTGGATCAGCCCCAGCAGCATCCGAAGGGTGGTGGTCTTCCCCGCGCCGTTCGGGCCGAGGAACCCATACACCTCGCCGCGCCCGACGACGAGGTCGAGGTCGCGGACCGCGGTCACCTCCCCATAGATCTTCGTCAGCCCGGCGGAGCGGACCAGGGTGTCGCCATCCGAGCGTGCCCGGTGGGAGGCCATCGGCCCCGAGCCTACCCCTCGCCAGCGCGCCCCATCCAAGCCGGAGGATCGCTCCGGTACGATGGCCCCCGCCATGGCGACGCGATTCCGCTGCATCTCGTGCGGCAACCTCACGCGCTTCGACGTCGTCGAGGTGCGGCGGACGCGCGCCTACTACCACTTCGCGCTATCGGGCGAGCTCCAGGTCGAGGACGAGGAGGTGCTGGCCTCGGAGCGCGAGTCGGTGACGTGCCGCTGGTGCGGCTCGACCGAGGTGGAGGAGGTCGAGGTGGCGTGAGCGGGCCACTCGAGGGGATCCGCGTCCTCGACCTGACCCGGCTGCTCCCGGGCAACCACTGCACGCTGCTGCTGGCCGATCTGGGGGCGGACGTGGTGAAGGTCGAGGAGCCGGGCCGAGGGGACTATGTGCGCTGGTTCGAGCCGCTCGTGGACGGAGTGAGCGCGATCCATCGAGCGGTGAACCGCGGGAAGCGGTCGGTGGCGCTCGACCTGAAGCGGCCGGAAGGGGTGGACGCGTTCCGGCGGCTGGCGGCGGGGACGGACGCGCTGATCGAGTCGTTCCGGCCCGGGGTGATGGACCGTCTCGGTGTCGGCTACGAGGCGCTCTCGGTGGAGAACCCGCGGCTCGTCTGGTGCTCGATCAGCGGGTTCGGCCAGGACGGGCCGTACCGCGACCGCGTGGGCCACGATCTGAACTACCTCGGCTACGCGGGGGTCCTGCACGCGGCGGGGCCGCCGGGCGGCGTGCCGTGGCCACCGCCGGTCCAGCCCTCGGACCTGGCCGCGGGGATGGCGGGGGCGCTGGGCGTCGTGGCCTCGCTGATGGACGTGGCGCGAACGGGGAGGGGGCGGTTCGTGGACGCCTCGATGCTGGACGCCGCGGTGTCGTGGGGCGTGATGGGCATGGCCGTGCTGCTGGGGACGGGGAGCCCGCCGCCCCGCGGAGGGACCATGCTGACGGGCGGGCTGGCCTGCTACCGCGTGTACCGGTGCGCGGGCGGCGGCCTGCTGTCGGTGGCCGCGCTCGAGGAGCGCTTCTGGCGGAACCTGTGCCGGGCGCTGGAGGCGCCGGATCTGCTCGAGGGGCACCTCGACCCCGCGGAGCAGGGTCGGTTGACGGCCCGCCTGGAGGAGATCTTCGCGACGCAGCCCCGGGACGAGTGGGTGGAGCGGCTCGCGGGCCTCGAGACCTGCGTCGGTCCGGTGCTCGACATGGCGGAGGCGATGGAGGACCCGCAGGTCCGGCACCGAGGCCTGGCCGAGGTGGACGGTGAGGTCGTCGGCCCGGGGCCCACGCTGCGGGTCTCGGGAGCGGAGGCGGATCTCAGGCCGGCGCCCGGCCTCGGGGAGCACACCGAGGAGGTCCTGCGGGAGACCGGCCTCAGCGACGAGGAGATCGCGGCCCTGCGCTGAGCGTTCGTGTCAGAGGGGGCCGCTACCGTGGTGCTCGACCGGCCCCGACGACAGCGAGCCCGAGAGGAGACGCCGTGCGGATCGATTGCGAGCGATGCCCCTACCGGCGCGGCAGCCTGCGCTGCGCCGACTGCCTGGTCGAGTTCGTCCTGCGCCTCGAGGACGGCGACGTCGTCGTCGAGGCCGATGAGGAAACGGACGGGACGGTCGAGCTGGACGCGGACGAGGCCCGGGCGATCCGCGTTCTGTCCGACGCGGGCTTGATCGAGCCGGTCAGGATCGACCCGCTCGAGGACGCCGGCTGAGGGGTGCCCCGCCGGGGGTTCGTTGCCCTGCTCCTGGTGAGGGGCCACAATGCCCTGAACGGCCAGGTCAGGGGATGCCTTGAAGCGGATCTACCTCGTCGGCGTGTCCGACGACAACAAGCGGCTCCAGCTGGCGCAGGGCAAGGGGGCGAGGTTCGGGAGCATGGAGCTCCCCATCAGCCCCAAGCTCCGCGCCCTCCTTCGTGAGGTCGAGGCCGACCGGCTGGCCAAGCGGGGCAGGAAGCCGCCCGAGGAGGAGCTGAAGGAGGAGAAGGCCCGCTCTCGGAAGGCCGAGGCCGAGGCCAAGCAGGCCCGCGAGGGGCTGGAGGCGGCCTCCCGGGCGGCCCGGGAAGCCGAGAAGCGCGCTCGGGAAGCCGAGAAGCGTGCCGCCCAGGCTGAGAGGCGGGCCCAGCGGGCCGAAGCCGAGGCTACCGAGGCGCGGCGGCGGGCCGAGGAGGCTGAGAAGAAGGCGGAGGCCGCGGAGAAGCGCGCCGGGGAGGCGGCGGACCGGGTCCGTGAGCAGACCCTGAAGCCCGATGGGTCGCCGGCGAAGGGGGGCCTGGCTCCCGGCGGCTTCGAGCGCGCCACCGGGGGCATGGAGGGGGTCCACGCCATCATCCGGCCCACGTCGGAGGCGACCCCGCGCGCGGCGCCCAGGCCCAAGGCTCCCGCGCGCCGACGCGCTCCGGCCCGCGCGACCGGCGAGAAGCCCGCCGCGGAGCGCCCCAAGGAGGAGCGCCCAGCGGAGGAGCTCCCCAAGAAGGAGGCGGCCCCCCGTAGGAAGTCCCCGCCCATGCCCGAGCCGAAGCTCACCCCGGCCGAGATCCAGACCCTCCTGCGATCCGGACGGGGGATCCGCTCGGTGGCCAAGCAGGCCGAGGCCCCGGTGGACTGGGTCCGGCGGCTGGCGGCCCCGATCGAGTCGGAGCGGCTCGGGGTGGTGACGCAGCTGATGCAGTCCTACGTCGTGCGGGCCCGGCTGGGGAGGTCGGCCGTGCCGATCGGGACGGCGATCGTGGAGAACCTGCGGGACCGCGGCGTGCGGTTCCCGGAGCGGGTCGCCGAGGACGGGTGGACGGCGTGGCGCCCCGACAACCGTGAGTGGCGGGTCCGGTTCACCTACGAGTCCCGTGGGAGGAAACAGCGGGCCGACTGGCGGTTCGAGCCGCAGTCAAAGACCGTGGTCCCGGAGAACGACCTGGCCGGAGAGTTGGCGTACCGGGCGCCGGCCGACGGCGACGGGGTGGGGGGCGCCGGCGCGGCCCTCCGGCCCCAGCGAGTGTCGGGCGGGAGCAGGGCCGCGCCGACGCCCCCCACGAAGAAGGCGGCCTCCAGGAAG
>DASUTW010000244.1:0-7089 GCA_036374395.1 Actinomycetota bacterium | reverse complement strand
GCCCCCGGCAGCAGGTCGAGCTGCGCGTCCAGCCTGAGCCGGGCCTCGGGCGGGAGGTCGCCCTCGCCCGCCACCACGTAGGCCACGGCGAAAGGCGCGAGCAGCGAGCCGCCGTGGCGGATGCGGCCGGCGAGCATCGTGCGGAGCGCGCGCTCCAGCTCGTCATATGCCGGCCCTCCGGGGGGAAGCCCCACCGAGAGGATCGAGCGCCCCGAGCGGCCGGTGACCGCGTACCGCACCGAGGCCCTCCGAGCCTCGACCACCCCGTCGGCGGGCCCCCCGGGCGCAGGGAACGAGCCCCCGCCCACTCGTCCGAGCCAGAGGACTCGGAACGCGGATCCCCGGTCGGCGGCGGCCACGACCGGATAGGCGGGGCTCACGCGGTCCTGCCCCACCGCCCAGGCCCCCCGCACCGCCTGCCCGGCCTGGAGGAGGAGGCCCCCGGCCACCACGACCGAGAGGAGCCCGAAGACGATCTGCGTGCCGCCGAACGCCGATCGCTCGCCCCCCGCGGCCATCGAGCCGAACCCCACGCCCACGAGCGCACTCAGCGTGAACGCGGCGAGCCCAAGGTACGCGATGGGCTCGGCCGCCGCGCTCGGCAGGTACCCGGCCGCCGCCAGCCAGGCGAGCGGGAGGGCGAGACTCGCCGAGACGAGCCCTCGCCACGCAGCGGCACGCTGCGTGGCGAGGGCGAAGCCGAGGACGCCGCCCACCGGGAGGAAGAGAGCGGGCAGCCACGAGCCAGGGGCCTCCCCGGGCGAGAGCCTCAGGATCGACCCGAACTCCGCGGCGATCCCGAGCTCGGCGCTCCGGCCCACCCCCACCCGAGCCAGGGTGAGCACGAAGGGGAAGGCGAGCACGGCCGCCATGACGAGCGTGGCGAGGGCGATCCCGGCCCCCGAGAGGCGGCGCTCCCGCCGCCCGCCGACGATCAGCGTCACCACCGTCGCGATCGCCACCGGCGCCCACGCGGCCGGGAAGAACGACCCCGTGATGGCCAGGACGACGGCGGTTCCCAACGCCCACCTCAGCGGCGGGCCCACCGGCCGCTCGAACGGATCGGCGATGCGGCCGAGGATCCAGGGGAGGCCGATCAGGAAGGCCATCTCGCCCACCCGGCCCTCGGAGGCGGCCCACAGCACGACGGCCGAGAGGGCGTAGGAGGCCCCCGCCGCCACGGCCGCCCCGGGGGCGCCGGTCCGGCGCAGGGCGGCGCGGTACGCCGCGAACCCCGCCAGGAGCGGCGTGAGGGCGACGATGATCCACGCCAGGGTCCGGGGGTTTCCGAGGGTCAGGACGCTCAGGAGGCCCAGCGGGACGAGGGCGGGGCTGGCGCCGTCGGCGCCGCCGAAGCCAGCGGGGACGGTCCCGTCGAGGTAGGCGGCGAACACCTCTCGGGCGCTGTCGGGGAAGGTGGGGATCGCGCCGCCCTCGAGGGGCGAGGCGAACAGGACCCCCCGGAACGCCACCACGGTCAGGAGGAGCCCGATCCCCAGCGCCACGGGGGCCGGGTTACGCCCCAGGAACCCGCCGACCCGCTGCCGCAGAGGCACGAGAGCGATCTCCTCCTCGGGCGCCAGCTCGCTCGCGCCCCTCGCCGGGAAGAGCACCGCCGAGACCTGCCCCGCCCAACGCCGCAGGCGGGCCGAGGTCGGGGCCATCGTGGCGGTGACCTCTCGCTCCTTCACCGCACGGACCGCGTGGAGCCGGACCCGTCGCCGCACCGTCCCCGGGAAGCGCCAAAGCGTCCACGCCCACGCCCCGAGCACCTGACGGGCGTCGGCGAACCGACGCGTCAGGAGGAACAGCACCACCTTGGCCACGCCCTGCACCAGGTACATCGGCATGACCCACAGAAGCGTGCCCAGACGGTAGTTCTTGAGCATGGCGGTCAGGGCCGACCGCTCCTCGTGGTACCGGGTGCGATCGCTCCTTGCGCCCTCCCGGAGGCCGGCGTCCCCCGCCGCCTCGTGGTATACGACGGCCGAGGGGTCCATCACGACCCGGAACCCGGCGATGCGGACCCGCCAGCAGAAGTCGAGATCGCCGTGCGAGGGACGGAGGCGCGCGTCGGGTGGGCCGGCCCGGAGCCACGCGTCG
This sequence comes from Actinomycetota bacterium, assembly GCA_036374395.1. Lineage (GTDB taxonomy): Bacteria > Actinomycetota > UBA4738 > UBA4738 > CALAEC01 > DASUTW01. The sequence goes on along the minus strand of DASUTW010000244.1, from coordinate 4,986 downwards.
CGGGCCACCAGCATGGCCGTGCCGGAGACGAACAGCACCTCGCGGGGCGAGTCGTGCTGGCCCTGGTCGATCTCACCCTCCTCGAGCGCCGAGTAGCGGTAGCCGAATCGGTCGATCGTGTAGCCGATCTCGCGGAGCACGCGTCGCTCGCCGTCGAGAACCTTCGGGCCCACCACCCCGACGCCGCCCTCCGCCGCGGCCACGAGGCGAGCGACGGCGTCGGGGTGAAGCACCGTGTCGTCGTGGAGGAGCAGCAGGAAGTCTGCCTCTCGGGCCGCGGGGATCTCCATGGCCCGGGCCACCGCCCCCGGGAACCCCACGTTCTCGCGGAGGCTCACCACCCGGCGGGGGCCCAGGAGGTCGCGCAGCAGCTCCCCCGAGCCGTCGGTGGACGCGTTGTCCACCGCGAGGACGCCGAGCCGGTCGTAGGACTGCCGGGCGAGCGCGGCCAGCGACCGCTTCAGCCAGTCGGCCCCGTCCTTGACGACGAGGACCGCAAGCACGCTAGGGGCGTCTGCAGATCCCACGAGGGATGGATGCGGCCGCGGGCTGCGGGTGGCCCGAGACCGCGGCGGAGCATAGCACCATCCGGAAAGGGAGAAGGGGCCTCGCGGCCCCCTCCCCGAGCCCGGCGCGCCTACCGGCGCCGCGTGCTCTTCCGTCCGGACGACTTCCGGCGTGCCGCCGTCTTCTTGCGGGCCGCCGTCTTCCTCCTCGCGGTGGCCTTCCTGCGGCCCGTGGCCTTCTTGCGGGCCGCCGTCTTCCTCCTCGCGGTGGCCTTCCTGCGCCCCGCCGTCTTCCGGCGGGCCGTCGTCTTCCTCCTCGCGGTGGCCTTCCTGCGCCCCGCCGTCTTCCTGCGGGCCGCCGCGGTCTTCTTGCGCGCAGGCGCCTTCCTCGCGCTGGACCTCTTCCTACCGGTCGCCTTCTTCCTGGCGGAGGACCTCTTCCGCGCCGGTGGCATCGGTCACCCCCCTCTCCCGATCAGGACGCCATCCGCTTGAGGCGTCGCCGCTCCCGTTCGCTCATCCCACCCCAGACGCCGTACCGCTCGTCGTGGCGCAGTGCGTATTTCAGGCACTCGATCCGCACCTCGCACTGGGCGCAGATCCGCTTCGCCTCCCGGGAGGACCCTCCCTTCTCGGGGAAGAAGATCTCCGGGTCGAATTCCCGGCACCTCGCTCGCTCCTGCCATGGGATGTAGTGGTGCACGGCGCCCCTCCCCAGAATCACATGCATGTAATTCTGACCGGGACGCCCTCTTCTTGTCCAGGCCCTATGATGACTTTTTTCCGGAGGCGTGTGAAGCGCCGCCGCCGCCTTTCTCACAGACGGGCGGCGGCGCGACCGTACGTCGTGGTGCGCTGGGCGGGCACGCGCCCGATGGTCCGGATCGCCTGCTCGAGCTCCTCGGGCTCCTTGCGGATCCCCCACTCCGCGCCGGCCATCCGCGAGATCGTCTCCTCCATCAGGGTCCCCCCGAGGTCGTTGGCCCCGCCCCGGAGCATCAGTTGCGACGCCTCCAGGCCGAGCTTCACCCACGAGACCTGGACGTTGGGGATCAGGCCGTGGAGCAGGATCCTGGCGATCGCGTGCATCCGGCGGTTCTCCTCGTGGGTGGGACCGGGCCGGGCCTTCCCGGCCAGGTAGATGGGCGAGTTCTGGTGGACGAACGGCAGGGGGACGATCTCGGTGAAGCCGCCGGTGTCGTCCTGGAGCCCGGCGAGGCGCCGGATGTGCGCCACCCAGTGGGGCGGTGCGTCCACGTGCCCGTACATGATGGTGGAGCTGGAGGGCAGGCCGACCTCGTGCGCGGTCCGGACGATCTCCTCCCACGTGTCGGCCGGGAGCTTCCCCTTCGTCAGCAGCCACCGCACGTCGTCGTCGAGGATCTCGGCAGCGGTGCCCGGGATCGACCCCAGGCCCCGGCGGCGGCACTCCTGGAGGAACTCCCGGAACGAGATGCCCAGGCGCGTCGCTCCGTTCAGCACCTCCATCGGGCTGAAGGCGTGGACGTGGATCTCGGGCACGCGGGCCTTCACCGCGTCCAGCAGATCGAAGTAGAAGGTCCCGGGGAGGTCGGGGTGGAGCCCGCCCTGCATGCAGACCTCGGTGGCCCCGGCCGCCGCCGCCTCCTCGGCCCGGTCGGCCACCTCGTGAAGGGTGAGCGTGTAGGACTCGGGATCGATCTCGCGCTGGGCGAAGGCGCAGAAGCGGCACCCCGTGTAGCAGACGTTGGTGAAGTTGATGTTCCGGTTGACGACGTAGGTGACCTCCTCGCCCACGGTCTCGCGGCGCAGGTCGTCGGCCACCTCCGCCAGGGCGTCCAGCGCCGGCCCCTCGGCCCGGAACAGCGCCAGGGCCTCGTCGTCGGTGATGGGGAGGCCGCCGGCGGCCCTTCCCAGCGCCCCCCGGATCTCCGCGTCCAGCCGCTCGGGGGTCACCCGCTCCTGGGCCCACCGGCGGGTGACGTCGAGCTGCTCGAAGTCGCCGTAGACGTCGAGGGCGTCCTCCCGCAGCCCGGCCCCGGCCGCCTTGGCGAACGCGAGGTCGATCTCGCGCGGCTTCCACTGCACGTCGGGGTCCTGCCAGGGGATGGGCTCGGGGCGGCGGCCGCTGGGGTAGCCGTCGGGCCCGGCCAGGGCCTGGAGCGGCGCCCGCATCTTCCCCGAGATCCAGGGGTCGGGCTTGAGCACGTAGCGCGGGTAGACGGGTAGGCGGGGGCGGAGGGCGAAGCCTCGGGCCTCGGTCGCGGCGCGGAGGCGCTCCAGCTTGGGCCAGGGCCTCTCGGGGTTCACGTGGTCGGGGGTGACCGGGGAGACCCCGCCCCAGTCGTTGAGGCCGCCGTCGAGCAGCCGGGGGAAGCCCTCGTCGGAGAGGTTGGGCGGGGCCTGGACGCTGACCCGCGGCCCGAGGACGACGCGGGCGGTGGCGATCGCGGCCAGCAGGTCGTCGCGATCGGGCTCGGGATGGTCCCGCATCCTGGTGCGGGGCTTGGCCCGGAAGTTCTGGACGATCACCTCCTGGACGTGGCGGTAGCGGCGCTCGGCCTCCCGGATCGCAAGCAGGGTCTCCGCGCGCTCCTCGATGGTCTCCCCGATCCCGATGAGCATCCCGGTGGTGAACGGGATCGAGAGCCGCCCGGCCTCCTCGATCATCCGGAGGCGAACGGCGGGGACCTTGTCGGGCGAGCCGTGGTGGGGCAGGCCCTTCTCCAGGAGGCGGTCGCTCGCCTGTTCCAGCATCAGCCCCATCGAGACCGAGACGTGCTTGAGGCGGGCCATCTCCTCCCAGGACATGACCCCGGGGTTGAGATGCGGCAGGAGGCCGGTCTCCTCGATCACCCGGATCGCCACCTCGCGGACGTAGTCGAGCGTGCTCGCGTGGCCTCGCTCATCGAGCCAGGCCCGGGCCTCGGGGTAGCGGTCCTCGGGACGATCCCCGAGGGTGAAGAGGGCCTCGGTGCAGCCGGCCCGGCGGCCGGCCTCGGCGATCTCCACGGCCTGCTCGGGCGTGAGGTACGGGGCCTCGATCCGCGCCGGGGGCTTGGCGAACGTGCAGTAGTGGCAGTGGTCCCGGCACAGCATCGTGAGCGGGATGAAGACCTTGGGCGAGTAGGTGATCGTGCGGCCCCAGCCCAGCTCGCGGAGGCGGGAGGCGACCGCGAGGAGGCGGTCCAGCTCCTCTCCCCGGGCCGCGAGCAGCGCGGTCACGTCTCCGAGGGACAGGGACTTGCCTGCCTCGGCGCGGGCCAGGGCCCGGCGAACCTCCGCGGGGATGGGAGCCATGGCCGGAGCGTAGCCCCGGCCCTCGGTTCGGTCAAAGGTAGGCTGTGCGCATGCGGGTGACGGCGCTGGCAGGAGGGGTGGGCGCGGGGAAGCTCCTCAGAGGCCTCGTCCGGGCCGTGGACCCCCCTGACGTGACCGTGATCGGCAACGTCGGGGACGACATGGTGCATCTCGGGCTGCACGTCTCGCCCGACCTCGACTCGGTCGCGTACTGGCTGAGCGGGCGGATGGATAGGGAGCGAGGCTGGGGGCGGGCGGAGGAGTCGTTCCGCGCGATGCAGGAGCTGGGGCGCCTCGGGGGGCAGGCCTGGTTCTCGCTCGGGGACCGCGACCTGGCAACACACCTCCATCGGACCCAGCGGCTGAACGAGGGCGCGACGCTCTCGGAGGTGACGGCCGAGCTGTGCGAGGCGCTCGGGGTCCCGTGTCGCGTGCTCCCCGTGACCGAGGATCCCGTGCGGACCTGGATCGACGTCGAGGGGGGATCGCTCCCGTTCCAGATGTACTGGGTCGCGCACCGAGCCGAGCCGAAGGTGGAGCGGGTGCGGTTCGAGGGGGCCGAGAAGGCGAGGCCGGCGCCGGGCACGCTGGCGGCGATCGCCGAGGCCGACGCGATCGTGATCTGCCCCTCGAACCCTGTGGTGAGCGTCATGCCGATCCTGGCCGTGCCCGGGGTCCACGAGGCCCTTCGGGAGCGGAAGGACCGCGTCGTCGGGATCTCGCCGATCGTAGGCGGGACCGTGCTCCAGGGGATGGCCGACAAGCTGATGCCCGCGATGGGCCTCGAGGTGTCGGCGGCCGGCGCGGCGGAAGCGTACCGGGGCCTGCTGGCCGCCTGGGTGGTCGACGAGCGGGACCGCGACCTGGCCCCGAAGATCGAGGAGCGGGAGAGCCTCCGCGTGGGCGTCACCGACACGATCATGGTGGACGACGAGGCTTCGGAGCGCCTCGCGCGCTTCGCGCTGGAGCTCCTGGGATGAGCGTGGAGATCCTCCCGGTCGCGGGGCTCCCCGAGATCGGCGAGGACGACGATCTCGCGGCCCTGATCGCGGATGCGGCGGAGCTGAAGGACGGGGACGTCGTGGCCGTGACGCAGAAGGTCGTCTCGAAGGCCGAGGGGCGGCTCGTACCCGAAGGCGAGGACTGGGTGGGGCGGGAGGCCCAGCGGGTGGTGGCGCGTCGCGGCGATCTCGTGATCGCC
>DASUTW010000243.1:0-6975 GCA_036374395.1 Actinomycetota bacterium | reverse complement strand
GAAGTCGCCCACTGAGGGGTCCATGCTCAGCACGGTCCCGCCGCGGATCAGGATCCTCCCCGTCGGCGCCGCGCCGAAGTCGGTGCTTGAGGGGTAGAAGTCGGGGATCTCGGCCTCCTTCGGCGGCCGGCTGCCGATCGCGAGACGGCGGGCCCGCTTGTAGTTCCGCTTCACGAGCTCCTTCATGTCGCCGGCCTGGAACAGCACGATGGCGAGCAGGACGAGCACGCCGATGATCATCAGCCCGTGCTCCCCGCTGAGGCCGAGGAACGGCAGCGCGCTGATGATCAGGGCCAGCAGGACCGACGCCACCAGCGTCCCCACGAACGTGGCCCGCCCGCCCGAGAGCGCGGCGCCGCCGAGGACGGCCGCGGTGATGCTGTTCAGGACGTAGCTGTCCCCGATCGCCGCGTTCCCCACGCCCGAGCGAGTCATGACGAGGAACGAGGCGACCGCGGCGAAGAGCGCCGAGAGCACGAGCGCCCGTCCCTGCACCCACTTCGTGCGCACGCCGCTGCGCTTGGCCGACCGCTCGTCGAACCCCGTGGAGCGCAGCTGGAGGCCCGAGCCGCTGGCGTGCAGCCAGTAGTCGAGCGCCCCGGCCGCCAGCACGACGAGGAGGAAGCTGATCGGGAGCGGACCGAGCGTCGTGCCCAGCGACGCGGTGAAGTCCCGGTTGATGATGCCGCCCGGCGTCTCGCGGAGGGTCAGCGAGATCCCGTTGAGGATGCTGAGGGTGGCCAGCGTCGCGATGATGGACGGGATCTTGAACCCGAGCACGAGCACCGTGTTGACGACCCCGAGCCCGAGCCCCGCCAGGAGGATCACGCCCCCCCCGAGCGCGATCTGGGAGGCCGTGGCGTCGGGGCCGATCAGGAACGAGGCGATCACCACGCCGAACGTGACCATCGCACCCACCGACAGGTCGAGGTAGCCGGCGAGGAGCGCGTGGGTCTGGCCCATCGCCGCCACGGCCAGGGGCGCGGCGAGGATGAGGATGTTCGTGACGTTCGTCGCGTTGATGAAGCCCGGGAACCGGGCGGTCGTGTACGAAGCGATCGCGATCAGCAGCAGCACCTGCAGCGCGACCGGCATCCAGAGGCGGAAGCGGACGATCTTCCGCCACTTGTTCACGTCGCGGGCGTCTCGCAGGACCTTGCGGACCAGCCGCCTGGCGGCGTCGATGCGAGCGCTCACGCCGTGTCCCGCCCCGCCTTCGGCATGGCCACGCCGAGCGGGGACCGCGCCGCCCGCGACATCCCGGGGCCTCGGACGATCGCCTCCACGATCCGGCGCTCGTCGAGCTCGTCCCCCGGGATCTCCTCCACGATCTGCCCTCGGGACATCACCAGGACCCGGTCGCAGAGGCCCGAGAGCTCCAGCGGATCGCTGGACTTCACGAGGATCCCCGCCCCCGCGTCGGCCCGCGACCGGAGGGCTTCGTAGATGTCGAACCGCGAGCCCACGTCGACGCCCTGGGTCGGCTCGTAGGCCAGGATCACCGAGGGTTCGCGCAGGAAGGAGCGCGAGACGGCCACTTTCTGCTGGTTGCCGCCGGAGAGGAACTGGACGGGCTGCTCGAGCGAGGGGGTCCGGATCTCCAGCCGCTCGATCAGGTCCCGCACGCTCGTCCGCTCCTTCCTCCTCCGGAGGAACCCGAGCACCCCGAAGCGTCGCAGCGACTGGATCGTCGAGTTCACCCGCACCCCGAGCACCGGCATCAGCGCCTCGTGCTTCCGGTCGCCGGGCAGCATCATGATGCCCGCCCGGACGGCCTCGTGGGTCGAGATCAGCATCAGCTCCCGTGCGTCGACCACGACCCTGCCCGCCTTCGGGGGCTGTCGCCCGGCCAGGCAGTCGAACAGCTGCGGCTGGCCGTTGCCCTCCGCCCCGGCCACGCCCACGATCTCGCCGCTCTCCAGCGTGAGGGTCACCGGACCGAACGACTGGCCCTGGAGGCCGTCGACGACGAGCACCTCACGGGCCTCCGCCGCCGCCGGTGTCGGCTGCGGGAAGGCGGCCTCGAAGGGCCGGCCGACGATGAGGTCCACGAGGTCGGGCTCGGCCACCTCCCTCGCCTCGAAGGTGCCCTGGCTCCGCCCGTCCCGCAGCACCGTGATCCGGTCGGCGACCTCCAGGACCTCCGGCAGGCGGTGGCTGACGTACACGACGCCGACGCCGCGGTCGCGGCACGCCTCGAGCGTCCGGTGCAGCGCCTCCACTTCGTGGGGCCCCAGCGCCGTCGTCGGCTCGTCCAGCAGCAGGACGAGCGGGTCGGTCACCAGAGCCTTGGCCACCTCGAACTGCTGTCGCTCCGACAGCGAGAGGGCCCCCGCCGGCATGTCGGGGAAGAGCTCGAGGTCCAGGTCCAGCTCGGCCAGGAGACGGCGCGCCCAACGCTTCCTCCGGTGGAACGGAGGTCGCTTGTCGGGCGGCGCCGCCAGGTACAGGTTGTTTTTGACCGGCTGCTCCAGGATCAGCGAGGTGTCCTGGTACGCCATGGCCAGGCCGAGCTTGCGCGCCTCCGCCGGGGAGTCCCGGCGGAGGCGCTTCCCGCCGATGAGGATCGTGCCCCGATCGGGGTCCACGAACCCGCTGGCGATCCCGAGGAGGGTCGACTTGCCGGAGCCGTTCTCGCCCACCACGGCGTGGATCTCGCTGGGGCGGCAGTCGAAGCTGACATCCGTCAGCGCTCGCACCGCGCCGAACTGCCGGTAGACGCCCCGCAGCTCGAGGACCACGTCCCTGGCCGCCGACCCTCCTCCGGTACCGCTCATCCGTTCGCGTACATCTCCGCCAGCACCTCGTCGGGCACGAGCGACGTCCCCGACACCGTCGGGGTCACCCGGTCGGGATCGCAGTCCTCCGGGGTCACCTCACGCATCACGTGGGGGACGACGATCTCGGGCGGGATCTCGGCGCCCTTCAGATGCATCATCGCCGCGGTGACCGCGACCCGCGACTGGAAGTTGCCGCCGGCCGAGAAGTAGATCTTGAAGCTCGGCTCGCTCCTCTCGGCCCACTCGCAGAACAGCGTCTGCTCGTCGGTCCGCACCGCGATCGTGATGTCCTCGACGGGGACGTCGAGCTGCTCGTACGCGTCGAGCGCCGTGTACATGCCGTCGGCGTACTCGTACGCATACCCCTTGATCTCTGGGTCCGTGGACAGCCATCCGAGGACCGTCTGGAGGGCGAAGTCGTTCACCCAGTACGTGTCCGCCGGGGGACCGACCAGCTCGATCCCGTCGTTGAGGGCCGGCGTGAGGCACTGCTGCCAGCCGGCGGACAGGGCGTTGCCGGGCGTCCCACCCATCACGCCGATCGTGCCGGAGCCGATCTCCTGGTTGAGCACCTCCGCGAAGCTCTCCCCGAGCGCGCACAGGTCCTCGCCCACGATCGTGAGGTAGTCCTGGCCCGGTACGAGCGCGCCCTCCTGATCGGGGAGCCCGACCCATCCGGCCGAGTAGGGGATGTACGGGATGCCGGCGGCCTCGGCCTCGAGGATCGCGCCCGCGATGTTCGTCCCCTGGTCCGGGTAGCCGATGATGAAGTCGACGCCCCGCTGGACCAGGAACCGGATGTCGGCCTCCGCCACGGCCGGGTCCTCGGCCCACTGGGCGTCGCGGGAGACGATCGTGCCGATCTCCGGGTAGGTGAGCGCTTGGAGGATCGCCTCCATGTGCGTCACCTGGCGCCAGACGTTGCCCCGGCCTCCGTCGGCGACCCCCATGGTCAGCTCGCCGCCGCTGCCGGTTTCGCACTCGACGTTGTTCCAGCAATCCATCGCCGTGGCGATCGTGGCGTCGTCGAGATCCTGGTCCGCGCGGGCGATGGAGGCCAGCACGATGTCCGGCACGTCCTCGACCGGGCCCAGGGCCTTCTCCACGAGCGCGGGGTCGGCGTCGGTGCTCTCCCCGTACTCGGCCAGCGGGCCCTCGCCGGTGGTCGTCGTGTCGCCGTCGTCGCCGCCGGTCGTCGTGGTCCCCTCCCCGTCGCCGCCGCACGCCGCGGCGACCAGCACGAGGACCGCCACGATCCACACGAACTTGAACCGTTGCATGCTGCTCCCCCCTCTCAGTGGACGCTTCCAGCTCTCGCGCATCGGTAGGCTCGCCAGATCCGCTCCTCCTTTCTCACCCCGTCCCATCCGTGGGACCGCCGATCGCCTGTGCATGGTCGGACCGCCGGCGCTCGCGGAGCAGGTGCTCCACGCCGCGGATGATCCGATCGCCGGAGACGAGCATGCCGCCGATGATCACCAGCCCGAATACCACGAACTGCAGGGCCGTGGGCAGGCCCATCACCCTCATCATCTGGTTGAGCGCCGCCAGGAAGAAGGCCGCCGCCCACGTGGACAGGGGACTGGCCAGGCCCCCCGTTAGCGACGCGCCGCCGATCACCACCGCCGCGATCGGGCCCAGGAGGTACGGAACCCCGATCGAGATGCTGGGCGTCCCCAGGAAGGCGGCGAGCAGGATCCCAGCAACCCCGTAGAGGACCGCGGCCACCACGTAGGCGGACACCTGGTTGACGTTCACGCGCAGACCCGCGATCCACGACGCCATGGGGTTCGCCCCCACCACCTGGAACCTGCGGCCGGGGGTGGTGAACCGGAAGATCACGATCAGCGCGAGCGTCAGGAGGACGCCGACCCAGAAGGTCCTCGTCACCCCCAGGAACCTCGCCGATGTCCACTCGGAGAGCGCCGGCGGCACCGGGGTCTGGATCGCGACCCCCGTGTAGTAGCGGTACGCGATGCCGCTGACGATCTGGCCCACCGCCAGCGTCACGATGAGCGCGTTCAGGCCCAGCCCACCGATCAGGATGCCGTTGACCAGCCCTACGAGCGCCACCATCAGCAGGGCGGTGCCGATCGCCGGCCACAGGCGCTCGTCGGAGGCCTGCCCCACCCCCACCGTGATCATCGCCGCGAGCGTGAACGACCCGGGGACGCTGAGGTCGATGCCCCCGGTCATGACCACCAGCATCTGGCCCAGCGCGGCGATGGCCAGGAAGGTGCCGAACGGCGCGATGGCCCTCAGCCCCGGGCCGCTCAGCGTCTCGGGCGCCCAGATCCACGCCACGATCACCAGGAGCCCGATCGCCAGGTACACGGGCATGTACCGGGAGCCCACGACGAGGGCGGTGATCGCCGACGAGGGGGGGCGGCGCTCGGTCTTCACCCCTCGCCCCCGCCCGCTGCGCCCGGCACGATGCCGGACGCGACCCCCACCCGCTCTCGCGCCCGGGAGGCCAGATCGCGGGCCCTCGCCACGTCGGCTTCCAGGACGCCCTCCCGCATCAGCGCGCGGCCGCCGACGAACACCCAGTCGAGGTTGGAGGTGTCCATGCCCCATACCACCGCGCCGATCGGATCGTTCACCGGGAAGATGTTGGGCCGGTCGGTTCGCAGCACGATGATGTCCGCCTGCTTGCCGGGCTCGATCGAGCCGGTCACCCCGCCCAGTCCCGCGACGCGGGCACCCTCGGAGGTGGCATAGCGGATCACGTCCCGGGTGCTCATCAGCTTGGGGAGACCGGCCTTCCCCGCCAGCTTGAGGTCGAAGACGGTCGCGTGCTGGAGCGAGATCGTGGCCCGCATCTGCGCGAAGGCGTCGCCTGGAGCCAGGCGCTCGTGATCGACCCCCAGCCCCGGCCTGATGCCGTGATCGATCAGCTCCTGGATCGGCGGGGACCCGGAGCCCTCGGCCATGTCGCTCGAGGGGGACAGCGAGACCGACGCGCCGGAGTCGGCGACCGCGTCGAGGTCCTTCTCGTCGAGGACCGAGCAGTGGACCAGCGTGACGTCCTCGCCCAGAAGTCCCCGGCTCGCCAGATCGGCCACCGTCCCGGCCCCTGCGGAACCGGACGCCAGGTGACCGTAGATGCGCAGGCCGAGCTCCCGGGCCACCGCCCATCGGCGAGCGAGACGGTCGGCGTCGAACGGCGCCGCCGAACCGAGCGCGATGGAGGTCGACGGTTCCGCGCGGGGGGCGAGACGGGCGAGCGACTCGCGGAGGGCACCCTCATCGTCCCCGTCGCCGGGGACCTGGACGAACACCGTGCGCAGCCCGGCGTCGGCGTGCGCCTGGAGCGCCGCCTCCGAGGCCGGGCCGTCGTCCGCCCGGACGTCCGACCAGTCCACGACGGTGGTGATCCCCGACTCCACGGCGCCGAGCAGGCCGATCAGGGTGGCCGCGTAGACGTCGTCGGGCTCGTACGGGATGGTGGAGGCCGCCGCGGGGACGTCCGCGTGTCCGTTCGACCCGCCCTCACCGAGGTTCCGTAGCAGCGACGTCCACGCGTGACGGTGGGTGTCGACGAACCCGGGCATGACGATGGTGTCGGTGGCGTCGACGATCTCCGCGTCGCGTGCGCGGAGGCCGGGCCCCACCTCGGCCACCCGTCCCTCATCGATGAGGACGTCGGCCTGCATGTAGTTGGGGGTCTTCGCCCCCAGGGTGAGGACGCATCCGCCGCGCAGGAGGGTCTTCGTGGTCACGCGCCGCTCCGGGGCGTGGCGCGGATCGACGCCCGGGCCGCGTCGAAGCCGCTGATGACGGTGCCCGCCATCGTCCCCCTCTCCGGACCGATGCTCACTCTCGAGCGAGTCCCCCTCACCGTTCAGTAACACTACACATCTTGTCTCGGGTGCGCCAGAAGCGCGACCTGGCGATGGCGAGAGGTGTCCGGGCCTTGCCGGCGGCTCGCGGCTCGCTCGGGAGCGATCAGCGATGCTACACAACGGTAGTAGTCTCGCTGTGGTGGGGGTAGCGACCGTGATCCAGCTCGTGGAGATCCTCGTGGACCTCCACGAGGATCGAGGATGATGGAGCGCGCCCGGGAGGACTCGAACCCCCAGCCTTCTGATCCGTAGTCAGACGCTCTATCCAATTGAGCTACGGGCGCAGCGGAGGCGGCGCGATTCGAACGCGCGAGGGGGCTTGAACCCCCAACGGGATTAGCAATCCCGCG
>DASUTW010000242.1:0-2655 GCA_036374395.1 Actinomycetota bacterium | reverse complement strand
CGGGCTCGAGCACGTCGATCCGCATCCGAAGGTCCATCGGCGCCTTGCCGAACCCGAACCGGGCCACGGACCCGACCTCGGGCCGGGCATCGCAGTTGGACGTCCAGAACGACTCGAGGCCCGGTTCCGTGGACAACGCCTCGAACACGGCCGCCGGCTCGGCCTCGATGTCGACCGCGAACATCATCTCCCGTCCCACCACCCACCTCCCCATCTCGGAGCACCACATTTAAGAGTGAGCTTCATCGTCCGTCAAGCTGAAGGTGATGCTTAAATAACGCTGATGGACCAGCTCACGTTCGACGCGATCTCGAGCCCGCGCCGGCGGGACATCCTCCGGCTCGTGTGGGATCGGGAGCTGGCCGCCGGCGAGATCGCGGCGCACTTCGACGTGAGCTGGCCGGCGATCTCGCAGAACCTGAACGTGCTGCGCCGCGCCGGGCTGGTCACCGAGCGCCGGGACGGACGGCGGCGCCTGTACCGGGCGGACCGGAAGGCGCTGGGCCCGCTGGCCGCGGCGCTGCGCGAGATGTGGCGGGCGGACCTGCGCGCCCTGAAGCGCGAGGTCGAGCGGGGTCGCCGGCGATGACGGGTCGGTCCGAAGGCGTGTGGTTCGAGGTCGAGGAGCGGATCGAGGCCACCCCCGCCGAGGTCTTCGAGCACCTGATCGACCCCGCCCGGTACGTCCGGTGGATGGGCGCGGAGGCCGTGCTCGAACCCAGGCCCGGTGGCACGTACCGCGTGCACATCCCCCACCGGGGTGTTGCGCTCGGCGAGTTCGTGACGGTCGAAGCTCCCCACCGGATCGTGTTCACCTGGGGATGGGACGGAGACGACGTCGTCCCGCTGGGCTCCAGCACCGTCGAGGTCACGCTGCACGAGCGCGACGGCGCCACCCTCGTTCGCCTGCGCCACTCGGGCTTGCCCGACGAGGAGTCGGGGCGGGCCCACGAAGGCGGCTGGCGCAAGTACCTCGGCCGACTGGACGCCGTCACCACCGGGGGTGACCCCGGCCCGGACCTCCCGTAGCCAACGGCCCAGCCGTCAGCGGCCCAGGCGGTCGGTGGCCTCGACGATCTGATCGGTGATCCCCGTGGTGGCCGCATGGCCCGCCTCGTCCACGACGATCAGCTCGGAGCTCGGCCAGCGGCGGTGGATCGCCCAGGCAGACCCCAGCGGGGATTGGAAGTCGAACCGCCCCTGGATCAGGAGGGCCGGGATCCCCGCCAGGACCTCCAACCGGCGAAACACGTCGTCGTTGGGCAGCCAGGCGTCGTGACGGACGTAGTGGGTCACGAGTCGGGCAAGGCCGAGCGCGAACCGTGGGTCCTCGAAACGCTCGTCGAGACCCGTCGTGGGGGGCCAGGAGGGCGTGGCCGATTCCCATCGGCACCACCCCTCCGCGGACCGCCGCACGACCTCGGGGTCGGGATCGAACAGCAGCTCGGCGTAGGCGTCGACCACGTCGAGATGCCGCTTGTCGTTCGGGATGGCGTTCGTCAGGCGCTCCCACTGTTCGGGGAAGAAGGCGCCGGCGCCGCCACGAAACAGCCAATCGAACTCGGACCGACGTGCCGCGGTCACGCCCCACAGCACCATCGCCCGCACCCGGTCCGCGTGTCGCTCGGCGTAGGCCAGAGCGAGGGCGCTCCCCCACGAGCCGCCGGTCACCAGCCAGCGATCGACGCCCAGATGCGTGCGGACTCGCTCGAGGTCGGCGAGCAGATGCCCGGTGGTGTTGGTGGAGAGATCGACCCCGGGGTCCGCAGCGTGCGGGGTGCTCAGTCCGCAGCCACGCTGGTCGAACGTCACGATGCGATACCCAGCCGGATCGAACAGGCGTCGATGCCATGGCCGGCAGCCCGAACCCGGCCCGCCGTGCAGCACCACGGCCGGATGCCCGTCCCGGTTCCCGCTCGACTCCCAGGACACGTGGTGGCCGTCGCCGACGTCGAGCACGCCGCGGGCGTGCGGCTCGAGGTTCGGGTAGAGGCCGCGCCGCGTCGCCCGAGCCCGATCCGCTTCCCCCGAGTCCACGGCGGCACTCTGGCACACCTCCCCAGGGTGTCGGGCCGCCTCGACACACCCACCCCGATCGCCCTATATTCAACCGTTCTATTGAATGTTGCCTGAGACCCGATGGAGGCATCGATGAGCGGGATCGACGTCACCGCCTCGACGATCGTGCGGGCGCCGAGGGAGGTGGTGGCCGCCTACGTGACGGACCATCGCAACGACCCCGTCTGGATCGGCGGGATCACCGAGTCTCAGCTCGAAGGCGATCCGCCCGTCGCGGTTGGGTCCCGGGTCCGGCGGGTGGCCTCGTTCCTGGGCAAACGAATCGAGTACGTGAACGAGGTCGTGCGTCTGGACCCTGGATCGGTGCTCGAGATGCGGTCGGTGAAGAGCCCCTTCCCGATGGTGGTCACCTACTCGTTCGAGGACGCCGACGGCGGGACCCGGACCAGCGTCCGCGTCCAGGGCGACCCGAGCGCCCTGTACCGCCTGGCCGGACCGCTGCTGGCCCGGCAGGTCAAGCGGTCGGTTCAGGGCGACGTCGAGCGGCTCAGGGAGATCCTCGAGAAGGGGCGTTCGTCGTGACGATCCACGGAACGGCTCACTTCGCGATTCGCGAGGGCGAGCTCGAGACCTGCC
>DASUTW010000241.1:0-11350 GCA_036374395.1 Actinomycetota bacterium | reverse complement strand
GTCAGCGCGCCCACCACGGTGCTCGTGGTCACAACGGGATGCGCCACCAGCCGGCGGACGATCGCTCCGAGCGAGGCCAGCACGAGGGCGAGGCCGACTACGACGGTCACGGCCGGCTCACCGGCCGCCTCCCACAGAACCGCCGCGACCACCGCCACGCCCAGGGCCACGAGGACCCCTCCCGCCACCGGCCCCCGAACGCCCGAAGCGCCGAACGCGACGAAGACGGTTCCCGCGAACAGCGCAACGGTGACGGCGCGGGACCACGCTGCCTCGGGAGAGGCGATCGTCCACCCCACCGCCAGCAGGACCGCCGCCAGGACCCTGCCGTAGGCATCCAGGGGAACCAGGGGCCGACGCTCCCCGGTCCCTCCCCTCGGACCCATGTCCGGTCGATCGTACCCGGGGCGAGGCCCGGTTACGTGGAGCCCGTGCCAGCCGGTAGAGTGCGCGAGATGGACGCGTTCGCGCTGACCGACGAGCAGCGGCGGCTGATCGAGGAAGCGCGCGGGATCGCGCGCGACCGCCTGGCAGAGATCGAGGGGGAGCCCGGGCGGGTGAACCGCCCGCTGGTCCGGGCGCTCGCCGAGCGGGGGCTGCTCCCCCTCATGTTCCCCGAGGACAGCGAGGTCTCCGCGATGACGCTCTCCCTCCTGCGCGAGGCCGTGGCGATGGAGTCGACCGAGGCCGAGACGGCGATGGCGCTCCAGGGCCTGGGAGCCTACCCGATCCTCCAGTCGGGGCAGGCGGAGATCGTGGAACGCTGGATCCCTCGGGTGCGGGCCGGCGAGGCCGTGGCCGCCTTCGCGCTGACCGAGCCGGGGGGCGGGAGCGACGCGGCCGCGCTGCAGCTCCGCGCCGAGCCCGACGGGGACGGCTGGCGGCTGACCGGCGAGAAGGCCTTCATCTCGAACGCCCCCGACGCCGACGTGTACACGCTGTTCGCTCGGACCACGGCGGACGCGGGGGCCAAGGGCGTCAGCGCGTTCGTGGTCCCCGGCGACGCCGAGGGCCTCTCCGGCGAGCACGTCGAGCTCGTGGCGCCGCACGCGATCGGGCATCTCCGCCTGGAGGGCGTCCGGGTCGGGCCCAAGGACCTCCTCGGGGAGCTCGACGGGGGCTTCCGCGTGGCCATGCGAACGCTCGATCTCTTCCGTCCGAGCGTCGGGGCGTTCGCCGTGGGGATGGCCCAGCGCGCCCTCGACCTGGCCGTAGCCTACGCGGACGAGCGGACCTCGATGGGCAGGCCGCTCCGCGAGCACCAGGCCGTGTCCCAGCAGCTCGGCGAGATGGCCACGCGGGTGGAGGCGGCGCGACTGCTCGTGTACGCAGCGGCGAGCGCCTACGACCGGGGAGAGCGCGTCACGAAGGCCAGCGCGATGGCGAAGCTGTTCGCCACCGAGACGGCCCAGCGGGTCGTGGACGCCGCGATCCAGGTCCACGGCGCTCGCGGGCTCGTGCGGGGCCACCCCCTGGAGCATCTCTACCGCGAGGTGCGCTCGCCCCGCATCTACGAGGGGACCAGCGAGATCCAACGCGAGGTCGTGGCCCGCGAGCTCTACCGGGACTGAGGGCTCCCCGACGTTCGGCGCAGGAGTACGCTCTCCCCGTGAGGGCGCCGTTCGTCGGCCGAGCCCGCGAGCTCGAGGCCCTCGAGGCCGTGCTCCGGACGGTGGAGCATGCGGAGGGTCCGGCCGCGTGCCTCATCGAGGGCGATCCCGGCACCGGGAAGTCCCGCCTGCTGGAGGAGGCGCTGGCCCGTACCGACCTCGAGCACCTCTCGGTCCTCGGCTACGAGCCGGAGCGGAACATCCCACTGTCCTCGGCCCGCTCCCTCCTCTCGCGCCTCGACCTGGTGGAGCACCACGGACCGGTCGACCTGGGGGTGTTCGCCGACGCGCCTGACACCTTGAGGGTCTGCGAAGCGGCGTTCCGGGCGATCGCGGGAAGGGAGCGCGTGCTCATCGCCGTGGACGATCTCCAGTGGGTCGACGACGCCACCCGAGGGCTGTGCCACTACCTCCTACGGGCAGCGGCGGCCGAAGGACACACCGTCGGGCTCCTGCTCGCCACGCGCCCATCAGTCGAAGCGACCACCTTCGCCACGGCGGTCGAGCGGCTCCTTCGGCTGATCCGCATCCAGCTCGCCGGGCTCGACCGGGAGGAGGGGATCGAGCTCGCCGCGGCCCTCGCCCCGGGCCTGGACCGCGAGGACGCGGTTCGGACGTGGGAGCGTGCTCGAGGGTCTCCCTTCTGGCTCGGAGCGCTGTTAGCGGCGGGCGGGACCGACGTCCGCGTCCTCCTAGAGAACCGGCTGCGGGGGTTGGGAGCCCAACAGGGACGCCTTCTCTCCCTCCTCGCCCTCGCCGGGCTCCCCCTCGAGCCCGACGAGGCGGCGGACGCCCTGGGGGTCGAGGTACGGCGAGCGGAGGAGGCGATCGACGATCTCGTCCGGGCGGGCCTGGCGGTGCACGGGCAGGACGGCGTCTCGCTGGCCCACGATCTCATCCGGACGGCGGCCGTCGAGCGGGTGCCCGACGCGAGTCGAGCCACGATCCACGCGGGCCTGGCCCGGGTCTTCGAGCACCGGGGCGCCGGGGAGGCCAACCTCCTCGAGGCGCTGGACCATCGCCGGGAGGCGGGGCTCCCCTCCCTCGACCTCTCCCTGCGGCTCGCGACCTCGCCGCGTCGCCGACTCCTGGGCGACGATGGGCTCGCCAGGCTGGCCGCGGTCGCCGATCAGCACGAGCCCGAGGAGGCCGCAGCCCTCATGGAACATCTGGTGTCGCTCGCGGCGGAGCTGGGCCGGCACGAGGTTGCCCTGGAGCGAGCGGCGGCGATCGCCGACGTGCTCGGCGATCCGCGGGCGCGCGCCCGGATGCACCTGGCCGCCGCCGAGGCCGCGACGGAGCTGAGGGAGGCCGGCGAGGCGCGGCGCCACCTGGACCGGGCCCGGGCCCTGGCGGAGGGCGACGCCTCGCTCGCGATCGAGATCGACGCGGCGGAGGCCGGGGCCCTCCGCTGGGCCGAGATGCGTCCGGAGGAGGCGCGGGCGATGGCCGGACGCGCGCTCGCCGGGGCGCGGACGGCGATGGAGGGCCCCGAGGCGCTCGAGCCTCGCGCGCGCAGCGCGTACCTTCGCGCCCTGCTGGCGGCGTCGGACGACCTGCTCGCCACCGACGACCCTGAGCGGATGCTCGCCCTCGCGGAGGAGACGGAGGCGGCCGCGAGAGGGGTCGATGAGGTAGAGCGCTTCCGGGCGATCGGGCAGCGAGGGATGGCCCTCCGCGCCCTGGGCCGCACGCGTGAGGCGGAGACGGCGCTCCGGCTCGCCTACTACGAGGCCCGCCGACGCGTCTTCCCGCGGATGATGCTGGAGGTGGGCTGGGTGCTCGTGAACATCCTGCACTCCCTCGGGCGCCTGGAGGACGCCCAGGAGCTCTCGGAGGAGCTCCGAGGGCTCCAGGCGAGGATCGCCGTCTCCCGACCGCCCCGGGTCTTCGCCATCACGCTGCCCCACGTGCTGGAGCTGTCGCGGGGCTCGTGGCGACGAGGGATGGCCGGTCTGCAGGCGGAGGCGGGAGCCGAGCACGACCCCCACATGCGCCTCCACGCGAGGATGGCCGCGGCGACGGCGATGGCCCGCCTCGACCCGTCAGGGGGCGCGGCCCAGGTACGCGAGCTGCTCGCCGGTGCGGAGGCGGATGCGGAGGCCGCCGGCTGCGGCCGGTGCCGCTCCGAGGTTCGCCTCGTGGGCGCCGAGGCGCTGGCCCGGATCGGCCACCTGGGGGATGCGCGGGTCGCGCTCGAGGCGGGTCGGCGAGCCCTGACCACGGACGCGTGGCTCGCCGCGCGGGCCATGCTGGCCGAGGGCGTGATCGAGGCTTCGGAGGGCCGGACCGAGGCCCTGGAGGCCTTCCTGGAGGAGGCGGAGCGTCAGGGCCTCGTGATGGACATCCTCTGGGCGCGCCTGGAGATGGCCGCGACGATGGTGGGGCGAGGCGACCGGGGTCGGGCGGCCGAGGTGCTCCGCGAAGCCGGGCGGGCGGCGGAGCGCATCGGCGCGATCACGGAGCAGCGGCTCGCCGAGCAGAGGCTGCGGGCCCTCGGCGTCCGGACGTGGAAGCGCGGCGCGGGCGCGGGCGAGCTCACCGAGCGCGAGCGTGAGGTGGCGGGCCTCGTGGCGGCGGGGGCCAGCAACCCCGAGATCGCCGCCTCCCTCTTCCTCTCCCGGAAGACCGTGGAGCGGCACGTCTCGAACATCCTCGCCAAGCTTGGGGTGGACAACCGGACCCAGCTCGCCGCCCGCATCGGCGGGGATGAGGGAGCTCCCCGATGAACCGCCCCTCTCGGCGTCGCTAGCGTCGCTGGCGAACGGCCCACACGGGGCCCCCACGAGGAGGTCGAGCCATGGCATGGAGATCGGCAGCGATGCTGGCCGCGCTGATGGCCCTGACGGCGTGCGGCGGTGGAGAGCCGGCCGCCGTCGAGGAAGGGGAGGGGGAGGACAAGACCCCCGTGTCCTCGAGCGAGGCCGCGCGCGAGGAGAGCCTCTCCCGGGAGGTCGACCCCGACAAGACCCAGGTCAGGATCACCGCGAGCGGGATCGCCTTCGACACGGACCGCCTGGTCGCGCCGGCGGACCAGCCCTTCCAGATCGTCCTCGATAACCAGGACGACCTGGAGCACAACGTCGCGGTGTTCGAGACGATCAGCGGCGTCCCGGTCTTCCGCCACCCGCTGTTCCGAGGGGAGCTGATCCGAGGCCCGGTGGAGATCGTCTACGACGTCGATGCGCTTCCCAAGGGGAAGTACGTCTTCTACTGCGACGCGCACATCGCGGAGAAGATGAAGGGGGACTTCATCGTCCGATAGCGCGGAGAGCGATCCAGGTCATCCTCCGTCGGGCACGACCGCCACCGCGGTCAGCTCCACGAGCGCGGCCGGCTCGAACAGCCCCGACACCTCGACGAGCGCCATCGCGGGGAAGTGCTTGCCGAAGTGCTTCCGGTACGCCTCCCCGATCTCCCGCGACGCCTCGCGGTAGGCCGCCATATCGGTGGTGAAGATCTGCATCCAGACGACCCGCTCGGGCTCGGCGCCGGCCGCCCGCAGCGCCGTCACCACGTTGGCGCAGGCGAGGTCCATCTGCTCGGCGATCCCCTCGGGGAGCCCCTCGTCCGGCCCCTCACCGATCTGGCCCGCCACGAACACCATCCGCCCCGACGCGGACGCGGCGTGGGAGAAGCCGCTCGGCTTCGGGAGCTCCGAGGGGTTGAACAGCTCGGTCACCGGCCGCTCCACCGCGGGTCCCGGCCCTCGAGGAACGCCCGGTAGAACTCCGCGTGATCCTCGCTCTTCATGAGGAGGGCCTGAGCGAAAGCCTCGAGCTCGATCGACGGCCCGAGGCCCATGTCCTGCTCTCGCGTCAGCAGCATCTTCGTCGTCTCGTGAGCCAGCGCCGGGCCCGAGGCGAGGCGGCGCGCCAGGTCCCCCGCCGCCTTCGCCAGCTCCTCGTCCTCGACCACCTGCGTGACCAGCCCAATCTCCAGCGCGCGCTCGGCGTCCACCCCCTCGCCCAGCAGCAGCAGCTCCGTGGCCCGGGCGGTCCCGATCAGGCGCGGGAGAAGGTAGGCGGAGCCCATGTCCGCCCCCGCCAGCCCCACCTGCGTGAAGAGGAACCGGAACGAGGCGGAACGCGCGGCGATCCGCAGGTCCGAGGCGAGCGCGATCACCGCGCCCGCGCCGGCCGCCACGCCGTTGATCGCGGCCACGATCGGGAGCGGGCACTCCCGCATCCGCTGGACCACGGTCCCCGTCATCCGGGTGAAGTCGAGGAGCCCGCGCGGGTCCATGTCCTGGAGGGCTCCGATGATGTCGTGCACGTCACCGCCCGAGCAGAATCCGCGCCCCTCGCCGGTGATCAGCACGACGCGGGCATCCTCGCGGTGCGGCAGCTCCGCCAGCAGGTCCCGCAGATCGGCGTACGCATCGAAGGTCAGGGCGTTGAGCCGGTCCGGGCGCGAGAACGTGACCGTGCAGACGCCGTCCTCGAGACCGACGTCGAGGTGCTCCCAGCGCTCCGTGAACCCCGCAGACCCACGGAACGGCGGCATGGCCTACTCGAAGGCGTCGAGGCCGGTGAGGGCCTTCCCCAGGATCAGCGTGTGGACCTCGTTCGTGCCCTCGTAGGTGAGGACCGACTCGAGGTTGTTCATGTGGCGGATCACGGGGTACTCGAGCGTCACCCCGCTGGCACCGAGGATCCCGCGGGCCTCGCGGCAGATCTCGATCGCCTCGCGCACGTTGTTGAGCTTCCCGAAGCTGACGTGCTCGGGCCGGGCCCGCTTCTCGTCCTTCATCCGCCCGAGGTGCAGCGCCAGCAGCAGCCCCTTGTGCAGCTCCACCGCCATGTCCACGAGCTTGCGCTGGGTCAGTTGGAAGCCGCCGATCGGCCTGTCGAACTGCACGCGGGTCTTCGCGTACTCCAGCGCGCTCTCGAAGCAGGCCCGCGCCGCCCCCATCGAGCCCCAGACGATCCCGTAGCGGGCCTCGTTGAGGCACGAGAGCGGGCCCTTCATGCCGGTGACCTCGGGCAGCACCGCGTCGTCGGGCAGCCGCACGTTCTCCAGGATCAGCTCGCTCGTCACCGAGGCGCGCAGCGAGATCTTCTTGTGGATGTCGTTCGTGGTGAACCCGGGCGTGTCGGTGGGGACGATGAACCCGCGCACCCCGTCGTCGGTCCGGGCCCAGACGATCGCCACGTCGGCCACCCCGCCGTTCGTGATCCACATCTTGGTCCCGTTGAGGAGCCAGTCGGAGCCGTCCTTCGTCGCGGAGGCCCGCATGCCCGCTGGGTTCGACCCGAAGTCGGGCTCGGTTAGCCCGAAGCAGCCGATCGCCTCCCCGGCCGCCATCTTGGGCAGCCACTCCTGCTTCTGCTCCTCGGACCCGAACTTCCAGATGGGGAACATCGCCAGCGAGCCCTGGACCGAGACGAGCGAGCGGATCCCGCTGTCGCCCGCCTCCAGCTCGAGGCAGGCCAGCCCGTACATCACCGCGGAGGCGCCGGCGGTCCCGTAGCCCTCCAGGTGCATCCCGAGGAGGCCCATCGCGCCCAGCTCCTTGGCCAGGTCGCGCGAGGGGATCTCGCCGGCCTCGAACCAGTCGCCGATCTCAGGGAGGACGCGATCGCCCACCCACCCGCGAACGGTGTCCTGCACGGCGGTCTCCTCGTCGGAGAGGAGGTGCTCCAGGTCGAGCAGGTCGGACGGGTTCAGATCGGCCTTGGCCATCGGCCCCCCAGGGTATCGGATGCGGTCGCCCGGCTCCTACCCAGGGACGGGCACGTCCGGAACCTCGGCCATCCCACGCGCCAGGTCCTCCTCGTCCAGCTCGTGCTCGGGGAGCCGTCCGTTCAGGTAGTCGTCGTAGGCCTGGAGGTCGAAGAACCCGTGCCCGGAGAGGTTGAAGAGGATCACCCTCTCCTCCCCCGCCTCGCGGGCCTCGATCGCCTCGTCGATCACCGCCCGGATCGCGTGCGCCGGCTCGGGCCCTGGGAGGATCCCCTGGGCGGCCGTGAACTGGGTGGCGGCCTCGAACACCGGGTTCTGCGTGTAGGCCTTCGCCTCCATCAGGCCGGCCCGGACCAGCGCGGACAGCGAGGGGGCATCCCCGTGGTAGCGGAGGCCGCCCGCGTGCACCGGCGCCGGGACGAACGTGTGGCCCAGCGTGTACATGGGGACGAGCGGGGTCATCTCGCCTGTGTCGGCGAAGTCGTACCGGTACTCCCCTCGGGTGAGGGTGGGGCACGCGGCGGGCTCGGTGGCCAGGAAGCGAGCGTCCAGCGTCCCGGCCAGCTTGTCGGCCATGAAGGGATAGCTGAACCCGGCGTAGTTCGAGCCGCCGCCCACGCAGCCGATGATCACGTCGGGCTTCTCCCCCGCCATCTCCATCTGCTTCTGGGTCTCGAGGCCGATCACCGTCTGGTGCAGCAGCACGTGGTTGAGCGCCGAGCCGATCGAGTACTTCGTCGTCTCGTCCTGGACGGCCGCTTCGATCGCCTCGCTGATCGCGATGCCGAGCGAGCCGGTGGAGTCGGGGTGCTCGGCCAGCACCTTCTTCCCCGCCTCGGTGGTGGAGGTCGGCGAGGGACGAACCTCGGCTCCGAACGTCTCCATCAGCACGCGGCGATAGGGCTTCTGCTCGTAGGAGGCCTTCACCATGAAGACGAGGCACTCGAGGCCGAAGAACCTCGCGGCCATGGCGAGTGCCGAGCCCCACTGCCCGGCCCCGGTCTCGGTGGTGAGGAGCTTCGTACCGTCCTCCTTGTTGTAGTAGGCCTGGGCCACCGCGGTGTTCGGCTTGTGGGAGCCGACCGGCGAGGTGCCCTCGTACTTGAAGTAGATGCGGGCCGGCGTGTCCAGGGCCTGCTCCAGGCGCCGGGCCCGGTACATGGGTGTGGGCCTCCACAGCCGGTAGACGTCGAGGACCGGACCCGGGATGTCGATCCACCGCTCGGCCGAGACCTCCTGCTCGATCAGGGACATGGGGAAGATCGCGCTGAAGGCATCCGGGCCCACCGGCTCCTTCGTCCCCGGGTGGAGCGGCGGGAGCGGCTCTCCCGGGACGTCGGCCATGATGTTGTACCAGGCGCTCGGAAGGTCGTCGGACTGAAGCAGGAACTGGGTCGGCTCGTCGGCCATCGGTCCTCCTCGTGCCGGGGCCACGATTCTGTGCGCGGTCCCCCCGCGCGGTCAACTCGCTCGCTCAATCGGGGGGCTGGACGGCGTGGCCGCCGAACTCGCGGCGGAGCGCGGCCACGAGCCGCATCGCGAACGAGCTGTCGTCGCGGCTGGCGAAGCGGGCGAAGAGGGCGGCCGCGATCGCCGGCGCGGGGACGGCCTCCTCGATCGCCTGCGAGACAGTGCCGCGCCCGAACCCGGAGTCGTCCACCCAGGCGGCCAGCTCCGAGAGCTCGGGATCGCGCTCGAGCGCGGCGCTGATCAGATCCAGCAGCCACGAGCGGATCACCGTGCCGTGGCGCCAGGCCTCCGCGACCGCGTGCAGGTCGATGTCGGGGAAGTCCTCCGACCGGTGGAGGATCTCGAAGCCCTCGGCGTAGGCCTGCATCATGCCGTACTCGATCCCGTTGTGGATCATCTTCGTGAAGTGGCCCGATCCCGAAGGGCCCACGTGGACCCAGTGTCCCTCCGTGGCGAGCGCGTCCAGGAGGGGCGAGATGCTCGCCACGGCGTCGTCGGGTCCGCCGACCATGAGGCCGTATCCGCCCTCGAGGCCCCAGACGCCGCCCGAGACGCCGGCGTCCACGTAGGCGATGCCCCGGTCGGCGAGCTCGCCGGCCCGGCGCATCGAGTCCCGGAAGTGCGAGTTGGCGCCGTCCACGATGAGGTCCCCTTCGGAGAGGAGGCCGGCGAGCTCGCCGACCACCGCCTCGGTGGCGGCGCCGGCAGGGACCATCGACCAGGCGACCCTCGGCGGGTCCAGGGCCCCCACCAGCTCCTCATAGGAGGCGACGTCGCGGTGTCCCTCCTTCCGCTCGTACCCCAGGACCTCGTGGCCCGCGCCCCGCAGGCGGTCCCGCATGTTCCCCCCCATCCGGCCCAGCCCCACGATCCCGATCCGCATCAGCTCGCCTCCTTGATGAGAGTGTCGAGGTTGACCCGCCCGGACGTGTACGGCTTCCCCGGGATCTCCCCGCCCACCTTCCGCCTCTCGTCCACCACCTGGCCCCACACGACCGAGCTCGAGCCTCCCTCATGGAACCGTCCCCTCGAGTGGAGGAAGCGAGGCCCGAACCCGAGCAGGGTCGCCACGTTCAGCCTGTCTCGAGAGCGATCGTCGAGACCGGCGGCCACGTGCCCCGCGAAGCTCTCCAGCCCGCCGATCGCGACCGAATCGCGTCGGCGATCGTCAGCCACCCAAGACGGTCGACGATCTCCGTGGGCTTCCAGAGGGCATGGTCCCGATCCCGGATCCGCCGCACGGGCTCGCTCATCGAGGCGAGTCTAGTGCGGCGGGGGGAGGGGGGCCGCGTCCCGCGTCCCGCGTCCCGCGGCCCCCCTTGTCAGCTCCTGATGTAGCTCCCGAAGAACCGGCAGGTCCCGCTGTCGCCGTTGGCCGTCGACGACGCGGTGCCCGTCACGACGATGCGCCGGTACCGGAGCGTGTACTGATCGTCGTAGCCGTCCGATACCTCCGTGCCCGAGGACGCGCTCGCTCCCTCGTTCTCGATGCTCCGATCGTCTTTCGTCGTTCCGGGGCCGATGATGATGCTCGTGCTGGACCCCGTCACGACGGTACCGTTCGGTCCGGAGACGAAGACGATCGCGGTGGTCGTGCCCGCGTCATCCAAGCACTGACCCCTCACCGCGAGCTTCCCCACCTTCGCCAGTCGCTTGGTCTGGCCCTCCGAGGCCCTGACTGACGTCGTACGCCTGGACCTCCCGGTCGAGCGTGCGGAGCTGCTTCCTCGTGTGCTGAGGCGTGTGGTGCGCGAACGCCGGCGCCACCATGATGGCGCCCAGCAGGACTCCGAGGAGGATCAACGATGCGTGTTGGGACCAAGCATCCTTCCGCGCCATCGGTCACCCACTTCAGCTCTGGATGTAGCTGCCGAAGAAGAGACAGGTCCCCGCGTCGTCGTTGGCCACGGATGAGGCCGTCCCCGTGACCACCGACCGTCGGTGGCGGGTCGTGAACTGATCGTCGTACCCGTCGGAGACCTCGACGCCCGACGTCGCGCTGGCGCCCGGGTTCTCGATGGTCCGATTGTCCTTGGTCGTGGCAGGCCCGATGACATGGCTCGTGTCATCCCCTGTGACCACCGTGCCGTTCGGGCCCGAGACGACGACGAGGGTCTCGGTGGTCCCCGCCTCGTCGTGGCACTCGCCCCTCACCGTGACCTTCCCCACCTTCAGAAGGACCTTGGTCTGTCCCAGCGTCGCCCGTACGTTGAACTGCTGCACCTCCCTGTCGAGCGCGCGGAGCTGCTTCCGCGTGTGCTGGGGCGAGTGGTGCGCGAACGCCGGTGCGACCATGATCGCTCCCAGCAGCAGCCCGAGCATTACGAGCCCGATCCGCTGCATCCTCGCGTTCCCCGACATGTGACCTCCCTCCGCAGGGCGAGCGTGCGGGGAACCCCTCGTTCGCCCGTCAGGCTCGCTTGTGCCCGCGAAGCAAATCCGACTGAGTGGGCCGCGTCAATAGGCCTATCGGGCTAGGCGCTCGCGGAGGAGGCGCTGGGCCTCCTGGGGGTTCGCGGCGCCCTTGGAGCGCTGCATCACCTGGCCGACGAGGAAGCCGATCACGCCCTCCTTGCCGCCGCGGA
>DASUTW010000240.1:0-4867 GCA_036374395.1 Actinomycetota bacterium | reverse complement strand
CGGCCGGGGCTTCTTCGCGTCTCCAGTCCCTCAGTGGACATGGTCCGCGCCGTGCGGATCGCGCGGCGGTGGAGTCGTGTCGCGCCGCCCGTAGGGCGCCCACGGGCTCCAGAAGAGCATCGAGAGCACGAAGCCGACGGCTCCCACGATCATCAGGATCACACCCACGAGGTTGAGGTCGATCCCCTGCGCCTCCACCTCGATCGCCCAGGTCAGCACGGCGCCGACGGCGAACAGGAACAGGCTCACACCGATACCCATATCTGCGTCACCTCCCGCTTGGTTGTTCGCTCCGTTGGATTCCCTGGGAGGGGGCGTGGGAAACCCGGCGTCAGCGACGGACGCAGCGCCAGATGGCGAGGCGCCAGAGAAGCCTGCTTCCGCGGCGCCGGAGCGCCAGGAGGCCGTCGGCCATCAGGCGGGCCACCGCCTTCGAACCGGCCACGAGGGACGGGAGGGGGAACTCCCGCTCGGCCAGCGACTCCATGTTCGCGGCCCCGAAGATCCTGCGGGCGGCCTCGATCACGCGGGGCTCGTCCTGGATCGTGCCCGTCGGGAGGTACATGCGTCCGCCGGGACGCAGGTGATCGGCGACGGACTCGATCAGGGCCACGGGGACCTCGGCGCCGGTGGGGCCTCCGGCGTGCCCGCCCGGGAACCACCCCGTGAGCTCGGCGACCGAGTCGGGGATCCCCGAGACATCTCCGATCACGACGTCGGCCACGACGTCCTCCACCGGATCCAGCAGGCTGCCCTCGCGGAACTCGGTACGGTCCTCGAGGCCGAGTGCACGCGCGTTGGCGGTCGCCACCTCCACGGCCTCGCGGACCACGTCCGTCCCGTACACGCGGGCGGCGCCCAGGCGGGCGGCGACGAAGCTGAGCACCCCGGAGCCGCACCCCACGTCGATCACGGTCTCGCCGGGCTCGATCTCGAGCGTCTCGGCGACCAGCATGCTCGTGCGGCTGGGTGGGAAGACCCTGGGGGCGAGGCGGATCCTGAACGGACCGGTCCTGCCCCGCCAGTCGAAGTCGAGCATCCCCGGATCACTCATGTGAGGACCATCCTCCCAGCGATCGGGGCTCCGCGCCACCCCCACCTGGGGACGGTGACCGGAAGGACCGTTACGATAGACGCGAGGTGATGAGATGAACCGGGACGAGGCACGCAAGCGGCTGCTGTAGGATCGCCGGGAGCTCGAGGAGCTCCGGGGGGCGATGATCGAGGGAGAGGAGCTCGACGAGGCCCAACGCGCCTCGCTCTCCACGCCGTCGGCGGTGGAAGACCACCCGGCGGACGTGGCCACGGAGACGTTCGAGCGAGCGAAGGATCTCTCGATCGTCGAGCAGCTTGAGGATCGTCTCGCCGACGTGGACCGCGCGCTGGAGCGCATCGAGGACGGCTCCTACGGGGTGTGCGAGGCGTGCGGGAAGCCGATCGTCCGTGAGCGGCTCGCGGCGATCCCTGCCGCCCGGTTCTGCGTGGAAGACCAGGCCAGGCTGGAGGCATCTGGGGGCTGAGACGGAAGAGGCGGCGACCCTGGGTCGCCGCCCTCCGGTGGTTCAGGTCAGCAGGGCGATCAGGACGATGATGACGATCAGCGTCCCGATCCCGATCGGGATGAACATGCGCTCACCTCCTCGGGGACGTACCTTTCCCTCGGGCCGCCCGCGCAACCCTCGTGCCCATCCCGATCTCACCGTATGACCGTTCCGCGGGTATCGTGGCCGTCTCCGGAGATCGACCGCCCAACCCGACAGGAGGGGCGGCCGTGCAGATGTGACCCACCAGCGCGCGGGAGGGAGGGCGCCGTGCTCCCCGCTGGCGCTTTCGCACGTCCCCGTCTATAACTGAGCGGCAAGCGAAACAAGGGGGGGACACCTTGACGTTCGACGTGCTCAGCGAGGTCAACTACCTCGCCGCCGTGATCGCCGCGCTCGCCTACTTCGCGATCGGGGCGCTCTGGTACTCGCCCATGCTGTTCTCGAAGCCCTGGCAGCGCGCGATTGGGCTGGTGCCCCAGGAAGGGCAGTCCCCCAGCCCCATGCTGTTCGTCGTCACGGGGATCGCCTACTTCGTGCAGGCGGTGACGCTGGGGGCGATCGCCCGGTCCACCGGGGCCACGGACCTGGTGGACGGGCTCGTGCTGGGGATCTTCGTGTCGATGGGCATCATCGCGATGGGGCTCTGGGTCAACGTCTCCTACGAGCAGCGAGCGACCTCGCTGCTGTGGATCAACGCCGGCAACGCGCTGGTGGGGATCGTCGTGATGTCGATCATCATGACGGTCTGGGACTGAGCCGGCGGACCGGCAGCTCCGGCCCGCCGGCCTCGTCCCGGGCTCCTACCCGGGGACGGGCCTCCCCAGGACGGGCCTCCCCAGGACGGGGCGAGGGCGTCCGCCACGCCGGGCGAGCCCTCGACCTCCCGGAGCCCGTAGGTCACGCGCGCTATTCCTTGAAGACGACGGCCATCACGCCCGGGACCGCGCGCACGAGCGCCTCGATCCGGCGACGCGCGGAGGGCCCCAGCCACCGGTTGATCGTCACGACGCCCTCGGCCACGTCCACGCTGAAGGGCTCCTCGCCCACGTGGTCGAGCACCTCCATCACGTCGTCGTGCACGTCTGTGTCCGTCCGCACCAGGAGCCTGAGCAGGTCCCTGCGCGCCAGGACGCCCGTGACGATCCCGTCGGACACGACGGGGACCCCCTTCAGGTGTCGCTCGACCATCAGCGGGAAGAGGTCCGCGACGTCCGCGGTCTCCTCCGCGGCCACGACGTCCATCGTCATGACCGTCGCCGCCGTCCCCGCCACGGCGCCCTCACGAGCGGCGCTGGTGATGATCTCGCCGCGCTCCGGCGTCGCGTTCCCCCGGAGCAGATCGGCCTCAGAGATGACGCCGAGGAGGCCTCCCGAGGCGTCCACCACGGGTACGAGGGCGATGCGGTGATCGACCATGAGCTCGGCGACGCGCTTCAGCGGGGTCTCGGGCGTCACGGTGATGGCGGGCCTGGACATGATGTCGCGTGCTTTCATGCGACCACGCTCCTTCCGTCGATCTCACTCTCCCGCCGACGCCCGGAGCGGGCATGGGCCGAAGGTCGCACGTCGGAAGGGACCATGAGCCCTGCCCCCTCGCTCTCCGCGCACGCAATGTGGAGGCAGAGGAGGAGCCATGGAGACGAAGGCCGAGGAGCTGATCGTCGACGCCGCCGAGGTACAGCGCCGTCCGTGGCAGCCGTTGGGCGAGGAGGTCGGCGTGCGCTACCGAGCCCTCTGGGTCGGAGCGGGCTCCGGTTCGTATGCGGGCGTGATGCGGATGGACCGGGGGACGACGATCCGCCGTCACGCGCACGCGTACGCCGTCCATCACATGTGGGTGCTGGAGGGCGAGTGCGCCATCGGGGAGCGGACGCTGGAGCCGGGAGCCTACGCCTTCGTCCCGGCCGGCGTCGAGCACGGCATCGACTCGGCGGGCCCGGAGGGGTGCACGTTCTTCTACCTGTACCTCCGGGCCGCCCTGGACTGAGGGAGAGCGGGCCGTGGCGGGGGCCGTCCGATCCATGACGCGCCCCCCGGTCGGCGCGGCGGGGCTCGACCCCGCGGAGGCCCGGGCCCGCCTGGAGCGCGACGGCCCCAACCTCCTGCCGGCACCCGCCGGGCCGGCCCTGTGGCGGGAGCTCCTGCGTCAGCTCGTCCACTTCTTCGCGCTCATGCTGTGGGTCGCGGGAGGCCTGGCCTTCCTGGCCGGGCTCCCCCAGCTGGGGATCGCCATCTTCGCCGTGGTCCTGGTGAACGCCGGCTTCGCCTTCGCCCAGGAGTTCCGGGCTGAGCGGGCCGCGCAGCGGCTCCGCGATCTCCTCCCCCGCCGGGTCATCGTGATCCGGGGTGGCGTGCGGAGGGAGATCGACGCGGCCGAGCTCGTGCGGGGGGACATCGTCCTGCTCGCGGCCGGCGACCGGATCTCGGCCGACCTCCGCGTCACGGAGGCCCACGGCATGTGGGTGGACACCTCGACGCTGACCGGCGAGAGCGTCCCGTCGCCGGTCGAGGCGGGGGCTGCGGTCTACGCGGGGACCTTCCTCGCGGAAGGCGAGGGCGCGGCCTCCGTGGTCGAGGTGGGGGACGCGACGCGGCTCGCGGGGATCGCCCGACTGGCCCAGGCCGGGGAGCGCCCCACGCCGCCCCTGGCGCTGGAGCTCCGCCGCCTGGTGAGGACGATCTCGGCCATCGCGATCGGCGTCGGGGTCGCCTTCTTCGGCGTGGCCACCCTGGTGGGCACGGCGCCCGCCGAGGGGATCGTGCTCGCCATCGGGATCACGGTGGCGCTCGTGCCCGAGGCGCTCTTGCCCACGGTCACCCTGTCGCTCGCGATCGGCGCCCAGCGCATGGCGGCCAGGAGGGCCCTGGTCCGTCGTCTCGAGTCCGTGGAGACCCTGGGCTCCACGACCTTCATCTGCACCGACAAGACGGGCACGCTGACGATGAACGAGATGTCGGCGGTCGAGGTCTGGACCCCGGCCGGATGGGCCATGATCCGCGGCCACGGCTACGAGCCCTGGGGGGAGATCGAGGTCGGTGGAGCCCGCGTCGGCGAGTCGCTCAGAGAGGCGGCCCTGGCGGCCGTCCGATGCTCGACGGGTCGAGTGGTGGAGCGGGAGGGCCGGTGGTCACCGCTCGGCGATCCGACCGAGGTGGCCCTCGACGTCCTGGCCCGGCGGGTGGCGGGACGGGTCGTGGACGAGACGGAGCCC
The DNA here is from genome assembly GCA_036374395.1 of Actinomycetota bacterium. Classification (GTDB taxonomy): domain Bacteria; phylum Actinomycetota; class UBA4738; order UBA4738; family CALAEC01; genus DASUTW01. The sequence goes on along the minus strand of DASUTW010000240.1, from coordinate 111 downwards.
GAGCGCGCGAGGTTCCCCTTCGATCCGCGGCGCCGTCGGATGTCGCTGGTGGTCGGCGATCGCGTGCTGGTGAAGGGGGCCCCGGACGCGGTCCTGCCCTTGTGCAGGACC
>DASUTW010000239.1:0-5399 GCA_036374395.1 Actinomycetota bacterium | reverse complement strand
CCCCGAGACGCGGACCTCGTCCTCGACTGCCGGTTCCTGCCCAACCCTCACTGGATCGAGGAGCTGCGGCCCCTGCCGGGGACGGACGAGGCGGTCCGCTCCTACGTGATCAGCCAGCACGCGTACGGGGAGTTCATGAAGCGGCTGCGCTCCCTGCTCGACTTCGTCCTGCCCGGCTACGTGGCGGAGGAGAAGTCCTATCTGACGATCGCCATCGGCTGCACGGGCGGGCGGCACCGGTCCGTGGTCGTGGCCGAGGAGGTCGCCGGCCACCTCGAGTCCCAGGGGCGCCGGGTGGCCCTCGACCACCGGGACCTGGAGCGGGAGTGAGCCTCGCTTCGGGTCGTCCGTCGCCGGGTACTAGGATGTGACCCACCCGGAACAGGAGGCGGAGACGCATGAGCATCAAGGTAGGCATCAACGGCTTCGGCAGGATCGGCCGCAACTTCTTCCGGGCGGCGAAGCAGCGGGGACTCGATCTCGACTTCGTCGGCGTGAACGACATCACCGATGCCGGCACCCTCGCCCACCTGCTGAAGTACGACTCGGTGCTGGGGACCCTCGATGCCGACATCCAGGCGAGCGAGGGGGGCATCACCGTGGACGGTGACGAGATCCGGGTCCTCGCCGAGCGCGATCCGGGGGCCCTCCCCTGGAAGGACCTGGGGGCGGAGGTCGTCGTGGAGTCCACCGGGCTCTTCACGAAGCGCGAGGACGCGGAGAAGCACCTCTCGGCCGGGGCTCAGAAGGTCGTCATCAGCGCCCCCGCCAAGGGCGAGGACATCACGATCGTCCTGGGCGTGAACCACGAGGCCTACGACCCGTCGAGCCACCACGTCATCTCCAACGCGTCGTGCACCACGAACTGCGTCGTCCCCATGGCGAAGGTCCTGGCGGACGCCTTCGGGATCGACCGCGCGCTGATGACGACGATCCACGCCTACACGAACGACCAGAACATCCTCGATCTGCCGCACAAGGATCTGCGCCGGGCGCGCGCGGCCGCCATCAACATCATCCCGACGTCCACGGGCGCTGCGAAGGCCACGTCCCTGGCCATCCCCGAGCTGAAGGGGAAGATGGACGGCGTGGCGATGCGCGTGCCGGTCCCCGACGGATCCCTGACCGACCTCGTCTGCGTGCTGGAGCAGGAGCCCTCGGCGGACGAGGTGAACGGGGCGTTCGCGGCCGCCGCGAGCTCCGGTCCCCTGCGGGGGATCCTCCGCTACAGCGAGGATCCGATCGTCTCCAGCGACATCGTGGGCGATCCCCACTCGTGCATCTTCGACGCGCCGTCCACGATGGCGATCGGGAACCTGGTGAAGGTCCTCGGCTGGTACGACAACGAGTGGGGCTACTCGAACCGGCTCGTGGATCTCGTCGAGATGGTCGGCTCCTCGCTCTGACGGTGGGGAGGCTGCGCGGGATCGAGGACCTCGACGACCCGTCGGGGCGCCGGGTGTTCGTGCGGGCGGACTTCAACGTGCCGCTGGAGGGCGGCGAGGTCGGCGACGACCTGCGTATCCGGGCCACGCTCCCCACGATCGAGGAGCTTCGGGGGAGGGGCGCGGCGCTCGTGCTCGCCAGCCACCTGGGGAGGCCGAAGGGCGAGCCGCGGGCCGACCTCCGGATGGACCCGGTGGCCACGCGTCTCGAGGAGCTGGCGGGCGTCCCCGTGGCCAAGGTCGACGACGTGACGGGGCCGGAGGCGGAGCAGGCCGCCGCCGGGCTCGCTCCCGGGGAGCTACTGCTCCTCGAGAACCTTCGCTTCGACCCGGGCGAGGAGGCGAACGACCCGAGCTTCGCCCGCCGGCTCGCCGGGATGGCCGACGCGTACGTGAACGACGCGTTCGGGGCGGCCCACAGGGCGCACGCCTCGGTCGTGGGGATCGCCGAGAACCTCCCCTCGGTGGCCGGCCGCCTCATGGCCCGTGAGATCGAGGTGCTGTCCCGCCTCCTGGAGGGCCCGGAGCGGCCCTTCGTGGCGATCCTGGGAGGGGCGAAGGTCTCGGACAAGCTCGGGGTCGTGCGCTCGCTCATGGAGCGGGTGGACGCGCTCCTGATCGGGGGCGCCATGGCCTTCACTTTCATCCTGGCCCAGGGCGGGGAGGTGGGCTCGTCCATGGCCGAGGCCGAACGAGTCGACGAGGTCCGCGAGACGATGGAGGAGGCGTCCCGGCGGGGGGTGCTGATCGTCCTTCCCGAGGACGTCGTGGCCGCGGCCGAGCCGGCCCAAGACGCGCGGAAGCAGACGGTGCGCGCCGGCGAGGTCCCGACCGGGCTCATGGGGCTCGACATCGGCCCCCGCTCGGTCGAGGAGTTCGCCCGCGTTCTGGCCGACGCCCGGACGATCTTCTGGAATGGGCCGATGGGCGTGGTGGAGCTGGAGCCGTTCTCGCTCGGGACCCGCGGAGTGGCCCAGGCGGTGGCCGGGGCCGACGCCTTCTCGGTCGTGGGCGGGGGCGACAGCATCGCGGCGATCCGGCGGCTCGGGTTCGAGGACGACGTGGACCACCTGTCCACCGGCGGCGGAGCGTCGCTCGAGTTCCTGGAGGGGCGGGAGCTCCCCGGGGTGGCCCCCCTGATGGAGGAGGACGATGGCTGACCGACGCCCGATCATCGCGGCGAACTGGAAGATGCACAAGACGCACCTGGAGGCGATCGAGACCGTGCAGAAGCTCTCGTACCTGCTGGAGGTGGCCGACACCGAGCGGGTCGAGGTCGTGATCTGCCCGCCCTTCACAGCCCTCCGCAGCGTCCAGACGGTGATCTCCAGCGACCGCCTCCCGTTCCGGATCGGCGCCCAGGACGTCCACTGGGAGGAGAAGGGCGCGCTGACGGGCGAGGTCTCGCCCCCGATGCTGGCCGCGCTGGACTGTGCCTACGTGATCGTGGGCCACTCCGAGCGCAGGGAGCACTTCGGCGAGACCGATGCCGACGTGGCCCGCAAGGCGCGGGCTGCGCTCGCGGCGGGGATCGTGCCCATCGTGTGCGTGGGCGAGACGCTCGAGGAGCGGGATGCGGGGAGGACCGAGGAGAAGGTGACGAGGCAGGTCCGCGAGGGGCTGGCCAAGGTCCCGCCCGACCGGGCCGGCGAGCTCGTGCTCGCCTACGAGCCGATCTGGGCCATCGGGACGGGCCGGGCCGCGACCCCCCAGGACGCGGGCGAGGTGATCGCCGCGATCCGCGCCACGCTTGCCTCGGCCTTCTCCGACGAGGCGTCCCGGGCGGTCCGGATCCAGTACGGGGGCAGCGTGAAGGCGGGGAACATCCGCGAGTTCATGGCCCACCCCGAGGTCGACGGCGCCCTCGTGGGCGGGGCCAGCCTCGACCCCGAGGAGCTCGCGCTGATCGTGAGGTACCGATGAAGAAGCTGTTCTACGTGTGCCTCGACGGCCTGGGGGACGAGCCCCTGCCGGCCCTCGGGGACCGCACCCCCCTGGAGGCCGCCTCCACCCCTCTGCTCGACGACCTGGCCGCCCGGGGCCGGCAGGGGCTCGTCCACACGGTCGGCCCCGACGTGGCCCCGGAGTCCGACATCGCGGTCTTCGCCATCCTCGGCTACGACCCCCGCGAGGAGCACCCGGGGCGGGGCGTCCTCGAGGCCATCGGCTCGGGGACGGCCTTCGAGGACGGCGACCTGGCGTATCGGGTCAACTTCGCCACCGCCGAGGACGGCCGCATCGCGGACCGGCGCGTGGGTCGCGACCTCTCCTCCGAGGAGGCGGTCGCGCTCGCGGACGAGGTCAATCGAGAGGTCGAGCTCCCCGGCGCCTCGGCCGAGCTCCGGGCGACCGTGGAGCATCGAGGGGTCCTCGTGATCCGGGCCTCGGAGGGCCGGCTCTCGGCGCAGGTGTCGAACACGGATCCCGCCTACGCGAAGGTCGGCCCGCTCGGGGTGGCCCTGGAGACGTTCGGGGATCGTCCGCTGCCCGCCGAGCCCCTCGACGACACCGAGGAGGCCCGCCGGAGCGCCGGCCTCACGAACGCCTGGAGCGAGCGGGCCGCGGCGGTCCTGGAGGCCTCCGAGGTGAACGCCCGCCGCCGGGCCGACGGGCGCCTGCCCGCCAACCTCGTCCTGGCCCGGGACGCCGGCGATCACGTCCCTCGGCTCGTCCCGATCAAGGAGCGATTCGGGCCGTCATGGGGATGCTTCGTGGAGATGCCGGTCGAGCGGGGCATCGCCATGGTGTTGGGGATGGGAGAGGTGCCGGCGCCCACCCCCGAGGACCTCGCCGAGCGGTACGCCGCGTGGGGACAGCTGGCGCTGGAAGCGATCGAGGGGTACGACGCGCTGTACATCCACATCAAGGGGCCGGACGTGCCGGCGCACGACGGTCGTGCCGGGGACAAGCGAGACGTGATCGAGACGATCGACGCCTCGTTCTTCGGCACCCTCCTCCCGGGACTCGACCCGGGCGGGACGATCGTGGCCGTGACCGCCGATCACTCCACCTCGTGCCTCCGGAAGGCCCACACGGCCGATCCGGTGCCGCTGATCGTGGCCGGCGGCGGGGTGGACCCGGACGGCACGACCACCTTCGGCGAGCGGGCGGCGGCGGACGGCTCGATCGGGACGATCTCCGGGGTCCAGATCGTCCCCACCCTCGTCGATCTCCTCTGACCCCAATCCTCCCCCGAGGGGAGCGCGTATACCTCCCCGAGATGCACTGTGCCCGGTGCAGCCTCGTGACCTTTGCTCAGAGGGCTCGGGCCGGGTAGTATCCGGCAGGTTCTCCTGGAAGGGGGGCGCGTGTCGCAGGTCGCGACCGAACCGATCGACGATTCTGGCCTCGGTCCAGGCCCGGGCGGAGAGCCCGCGCAGCAGATCGTCGGACGGAGCCCGTGGGAGCTCTTCTGGCGCCGCTTCCGCCAGGATCGGCTCGCCACGGCCGGCATCATCATCATCGCCGTCATCACGGCCCTGGCCCTGGCCGCGCCGCTCTTCTCCAACATCGTGGGGCACGCGCCGAACCAGGTCTTCGCGGCCGAGTATCCGGCGGGGGCCCTGGACGAATTCGGCTTGCCGATCGGGCCCAACAGGGACTTCTGGTTCGGGGCCGACACCGCTGGCCGCGACCTGTTCGTGAGGGTGCTCTACGGGGCGCAGACGTCGCTCTTCGTGGCCCTCCTGGCCACGTTCATCTCGCTCGTGATCGGGGTCATCGGGGGGCTGGTGGCCGGCTACTACCGGGGGAAGGTGGACACCTTCGTCTCCCGGCTGATCGACATCGTGCTGGCCATGCCCGTCCTGCTCCTGGCCCTGGGGCTCGTGGCGGCGTGCGGCAGCCAGCAGGGGTGCCTGGGGGGCGTGATCAAACCGGGGCGGCTGCTGGTGGCCTACGTGATCGGCCTCTTCAGCTGGCCCTACATCGCCCGCATCGTCCGGGGCCAGGTCC
>DASUTW010000238.1:0-7725 GCA_036374395.1 Actinomycetota bacterium | reverse complement strand
CCCGAGGTCCCCGCTGTCGAGGCGGATCGCTCGGAGGTGGACCTCGGGGAGCTCGCGCACCACCTCGATCGCCTTCTGCACCCCGCGCATCGTGTCGTAGGTGTCGACGAGGAGCACCACCTGGTCGGGGAAGTCCTGGGCGAACGCCCGGAAGGCCTCCTCCTCGCTCTCGAAGGCCTCGATGTAGGAGTGGGCCATCGTTCCGGAGGCGGTCAGCCCGAACCGCCGGGCGGCCTCGACGTTGCTGGTGGCCGTGAACCCGGCGATCGCCGTGGCCCGGGCGATCCCCATGCCCGCCTCCCCCCCGTGGACGCGGCGGAGGGCGAAGTCGACCATGTCCTTGTCGGGGGCGGCCAGGACGCAGCGGGCCGCCTTCGACGCCACCGCGGTCTGGTAGGTGACGCGGTTGAGGAGGATCGTCTCGACGAGCTGGGCCTCGGGGAGCGGAGCGGTCACCTCCAGCAGGGGCTCCGTGGGGTAGACGACCCGCCCTTCGGGGACGGCGACCACGTCACCGGTGAAGCGGAGGTCGGCCAGGCCTCGGAGCGTGTCCTCGTCGTAGTCGAGGGTGCGCCGCAGGTACTCGAGGTCGTCCTCCGTGAAGCGGAGGCCTTCCAGCTCGTCGAGGCAGGCCTCCAGGCCGGTGGCGACGAAGAAGCCCCACCCGGGGGGGAGTTCGCGGACGAAGAGGCTGAACGTGCCCGGGGCGGTCATGTCGCGCTTCAGGTAGCTCGCCACCATGTTGAGCTCGTAGAGGTCGGTGAGGAGCGCGGCGGTCATGCCCTGGAGCATAGAGAGTCCGTGGGATCCGCGAGACCATCCCCCATCCCCCATCCCCCAGGGCCCATTATCCTCGCTCCGATGGCCACGCCCTCCAAGCCCAAGCGGCCCCGCGACGAGCTGGGCCGACCCCTCCCGTGGGACGCCCCGAATAGGCTCCCCATGGAGGACTTCGACCGGCTCCCCCTGGAGGAGAATCACCGCCTGGCGATCGCCTACTGGAACGACGGCAACTTCTTCCCCGCCCACGAGGCGTGGGAGTCGTGCTGGAAGCAGTCGAAGGGGACCGAGGAGGAGGAGCTGTTCAAGGGGCTGTCGCAGCTCGGGGCGGGCTACGTGCACGCCCGCCGCATGAACCACCACGGGGCCAAGGTGCTGCTGCGACGTGGGTTCTCTCGGGTGGTGCGCTACCTCCCGGAGCGGCGGGGGCTGGACCTCCGGGCGATCGCAGGCGCCGCCCGCGAGCACGCCGACGAGGTGGAGCGGGCCCAGCGGGCCGGCGAGCCCGTCCCCCAGGTCACCCCTCCGACCATCTGACCTACCATGGAGCCGATGGCTCGACTGATGCTGAAGACGGCCGGGGAGATCGGCGTGAAGTCGCCCAGGACGCGGCGGCGGTTCCTCCGCGTGCTGCGCCGCAACGTCCGGCGCGCCCTCAACCGGGGCGGGGTCCAGGCCAGCGTGCAGGCCGGCTGGGGCCGGATCATGGTTCGTACCTCCGACCCGGAGGCGGCCACCGAGGTCCTGTCCCGCGTCTTCGGCCTCCACTCGGTCTCGCTCGTCGAGACGGTATCGTTCGACGGCCTCGACGACCTCGTGGCGAAGGCCGCCGAGCGGTCGCGCGACCGGATACGGGGGAGGACGTTCGCGATCCGCCCCCGCCGCTCGGGGGAGCACGACTTCCGTTCTCACGATGTGGCCGTGAAGCTCGGGGCCGCTCTGCTCGAGGACTCGGCCGGCGTGAACCTCGACCAGCCCGAGGTCGAGGTCCCTGTGGAGATCGTCAACGACGAGGCCCACCTGGTGCTCGAGGCGACGAAGGGCGCCGGGGGCCTTCCGCTCGGGACGGGCGGCCGGGCCCTGGCCATGTTCTCCGGCGGCTTCGACTCCCCTGTGGCCACGTGGATGGCGATGAGTCGGGGCACGACGGTCGACCTCGTCGTGTTCGATCTCGGGGGCTGCGCCCAGACCGACGGAGCGCTGACGGTGGCGAAGGCGCTGGCCGACCGTTGGGCTCCCGGGCTCGAGCCGGTGGCGCACGTCGTGGATCTCCTTCCCGTGGTAGCCGCGCTGACCCAGCGCGTCGAGGGCCGGCTTCGCCAGCTCGTGCTCAAGCGCGCGATGTACCGGGCGGCGACGATCCTGGCCGACGAGCGGCAGGTGGACGCGCTCGTCACCGGGGAGTCGATCGGGCAGGCCTCGACCCAGACGCTTCGCAATCTCTCGGTCGTGGAGCGGGCCACGACCTACCCGGTGCTCCGTCCGCTCGTGGGGATGAGCAAGGAGGAGATCATGGGCCGGGCCCGCGAGATCGGGACCCACGAGGCCTCGGCCCGCGTCCACGAGTACTGCTCGATCGCGACGGGGCCGGTGGAGACGGCCGCTCGGTTCGAGGAGGTGGCCGACGCCGACGGGGAGATCGAGGAGTCGGTGCTCCGGGCCGGGGTGGAGAAGCGCCGGGTCGTGGAGCTCGCAACCTGGACGCCGGGGCCGTTGCCCGAGTACGTGCTCGAGCAGGCGCTCGAGGGGATGACCGTGATCGACGTCCGGGAGGAGGGCGAGGGGCCGGACGTCGGCGACCGGCGCCTGCCCTTCAGCCGGCTGCACGAGTGGCTGCCCCAGCTCGATCCGAAGGAGCCCTACCTCTTCGTGTGCTCGGTGGGGTCGCGGTCCGAGCTCGTGGCCGAGCAGCTCTGGGGTCAGGGCTACCGCGCCTACTGCCTGGCCGGGGGAGCGCACCGGCTCCGCCGATGACCGTCCTCGGCCCCGGGGCCGACGGGATCGTGATCGCCACGCCCGATCCCAGGTCGGCGGCGATGGACCGCCTGACGCTTCGGTCCGCCGGGATCCCCGCGGCTCTCGTGGAGGACCTCGGGCTGGCCCTCGCCGCCGAGCCCGAAGGCGACGACCCGCCGTCCGAGGCCGCGGCGGCCTGGGCCGTCGTCACTCGTCGCCCGGCCGTGGCGCGGGAGGGCGACCGCCTCGCGGTGGGGAGGCCGGACGGCAGCGTCGAGATCTCCAAGCCGGCGACGTTCTCCTCCGATCTCCTGGGCGGGGACCCGCCGCCCCGGCGGGCCGCGGTGTTCGGCGGGGCCTGGATCGGGGAGGGGGAGCCCGAGTACCGGGAGGCGGTGGAGCTGGGGAGGCGCGCCGCCGGCGCCGGCGTCCACCTCGTCTGCGGCGGCTACGGCGGCATCATGGAGGCGGTCAGCAGGGGGGCCGCCGGCGCCGGCGGCGCAGCGATCGGCATCTCGATCGCGGCCTGGGACGGCCGCGTCACGCCGAACCCCTGGCTCACCCACGTCGTGGCGGCCCGCGACCTCCTGGCCCGCTTCCCCCTGCTGCTGGACGCGGACGTGTGGGTGGCGTTCCCGGGCGGCGTGGGCACGCTGGCGGAGATCGCCCTCTGCTGGAACCTCATGCAGATGTCGATCGAGCCGCGCCCGCTGCTGCTGGTGGGGGAGCGGTGGGGGACGCTCGTGGAGGCCTTCCGACGGGAGCTGATCGTCACCGAGTCCGGCCACCACGACTTGATCCGCGTGTGCGACGTGGACGAGGCGGCGGGGGCCCTTACTGCTCGCAGCCGCTGATCGGTCCGCTGCCCTTCCCCTGGCGGCATCTGTCCCGGCCCGCGCCGCCCCGGAGCGCGTCGCCCCCCGGGCCCCCCAGCAGCAGGTCCCGGCCGCCGCCCCCCCGGAGGGTGTCGGGCCCCTTCTCGCCCACGAGGACGTCTCTGCCCGCGCCGCCGATCAGGACGTCCCTTCCCGGCCCGCCGCAGATCGCGTCGTTGCCCTTCCCACCGCGGATCGTGTCGCCTCCTCCCAGCCCGAGGATGCCATCGCGCTTCGCGGTTCCCCTGAGGCGATCCTTCCCGCCCGTGCCCACGCGGTTGATGATCACGCCGCGGCAGCGAACGAGCTCGTAGGCGCCGATGTCGCATCGGCCGCTCCGAGGAACCCCGCGCTGGTCACGAGCGGTACAGGCTGCATTCGCTCGAGGGATCCTGTTCAGGGTCGGGCTTCCCGGCCTCAGGGCATGCGTATCGGTGGGACCGCCGTTGTCGCGCACCGACCGCAGCAGCGGGTCCTCGCCCATCAGGTCGGTCGACGCGGCGGGGAAGTCACATCCTGGGGACGGCTCGCCGATCAGGTTGTGGCCCTCGGATGTGAACGGAAGGATGCTCGAGCAGTCGGGGTCGTGGGCGGCGACGTTGGGTTCGAGGTCTCTGTTGCCCGCGACGAGCGTGCTCCGCAGCGTCGCCGCCAGGCCGTTGTGCTGGATGCCGCCCCCCGTGCCTTCCGCTCCGCCCTCGTCGGCGTTCGCGACGTTGTCCGTGATCGTCGCCGAGGTGAGATCGATCGTGCTTCCCGCTTCGTTGGCGATCCCCCCACCCTGCTGGAAGGCTGAGTTCCCGCTCACGGTCACCCGCGTGAGGTTGGCCATCGAGCCGTTCCCGTTGGCGATGCCTCCGCCGTTGCCCCCGAAGTCGGTGGTGTGGTTGTCGATCACGCTGCTGTCGACGACGGTGAGGACGGCGCCGGCGTTGGTGGACTCGATACCGCCCCCGTCGCCGGCGGTGGCCTCACTGCCCTTCACGGTGACACGCCGCAGCGTGAGCGAGGCGGTCACGTTCAGGATCGCCCCTCCACCGAAGGCATCGTCGGTCCACCCGTTGCTGATCGTCATGTCCATCACGCTGACTACGGACATCGGGCCGACGTGGAGGAGGCGGTCCGTCCCATTCCCGTCGAGGATCGTCCGTCGCGCCCCTGCGCCGCGGACCGTCACCTGGTCGAAGATGTCGAGGTCGCCGTCCTCGCCGTCATCGGGCGTCCCGTCGGGGGGGATGGTAAGGACGAAGACGCCGGCCGGCAAACGCACGACGTCTGCTCCGCTGCCCGCGGGGCACGCGTCGCGCGGTGCGTCGGTCTCCGCGGCGATGAGCGCCTCACGCAGAGAGCAGTCCCCGTCGTTCACGATCTCGTCGTCGGTCGTCGTGACGTGGAGGACCGTGGCCCCCCCGGACGGAGCCGCGGGAAGCGCGAGCGAGATCAGCAACGTGAGGGCGGGAAGCAGCGCGATCCGTCGCATCCGATATCTCCTGGCCGCTTTAGGGGGAGAGGAAAGCAGTCGGGCCCCCCTCCGTCAAGGCTTGGATCCAACCCGTTTCCTCACGGGCGGCTCCGGCGATTACCTCGGCAGAGACAGCCGGAGGAGGAACGGAGATGGGAGGGATGCGATCGGCTCGGGTGGGGATCCTCACCGTGGTCGCGCTGACCGCGTTGGGGGGTCTCGCTCTCGCGGCTGGCCTGCCCGAGTCGCTTCGGAGCTCTCCCCAGGACTTCCTCGAGAGCCTCGGTCTGGAGCCCGAGGAGCCGGGTGCGACCGGCGGCGGAGAGGACGGCTTCGATCCCGCCCCGCTCCGAGAGGGCAGCGAGGCGTCGGAGCACGCCAGCCAGACGGCGATCGACGTCCTGACCGTGATCCAGGCTTGGCGGAACGGCGAGTTCGAGTCCGGATGCGAGTTCGGACAGGCCGTGTCCGCGGCCGCCCGCGGCGCGGAGCCCGAGGACGACTTCGACCCGTGCGAGCGGGACGGCTCCAACGGCGAGGAGGCGTCCGGGGCCGGAAAGGCGAAGGGCGAGGAGATGTCGGCCGCGGGGAAGGCCAAAGGCCAGGCGGCCGCCGAGGCCGGGAAGGCCAAGGGGGCCGAGGCCTCGGCTGCGGGCAAGGCCAAGCGTGGAGACGCCCCCGGCGGGGGCGCTTCGAACGGAGGCGGAGGCGGCGGCTCCGGTCCGCCTTCCAACCCAGGTCCGCCCCCGGGCGCCGGGCCTCCCGGCGGCACCCCGGGAGGCCCGTAAGGAGCGCCCTCTCGCCCCACGGGGCGGAACGCCCCCGGCGCGCCCGCGCGCCGGGGGCGTTCCCATCTCGGGGGCCGGGAGTCCCCCTGCGGGCGGGCCTCAGGGTCCTGCCGGCCGCTCGAGGGGCCTGCTACGGTCGGAAGCACCGAGCGTGCGTTCGGGAGCCGGGGCCGCCCCCCGAGAGGAGGACGACCATGACCGCGAGGAAGGACGAGCCGGAGAGCGCCGAGCAGGCGACGCCCGTCACCCTTCAGCTCGAGGAGGCGGGCTATCGGTTCCGGGTGGACTTCGGGCTGCCCGGGGCTCCGCCCCTGCTCATGGACGAGCCGGAGCCCCTCGGGGAGGGGTCGGGGCCCAACGCCCCTCGGCTCCTCGTGGCGGCGGTGGTCAACTGCCTCTCCGCGAGCCTCCTGTTCTGCCTTCGCAAGGCTCGGCTGGAGGTCCGGGGCATGCGGGCCTCGGGGTCCGCGATGTTCACCCGGAGCGAGGCGGGGCGTCTGCGGGTCCAAGGGATCCGGGTCAGGATCGAGCCGGAGGTCGTGGGCGGGGAGTCGGGGAGGCTCCGGCGTTGCCTGGAGATCTTCGAGGACTACTGCGTGGTCACGCAGAGCGTGCGGGGCGGGATCGATGTAGACGTCGAGGTGGCCACCACGAGCGCGGAGGCCGCCTGAGCCGTCCTATCCGCGAGTCGCAGCGACTCGTGTGAAGGTGCCGCATCGGTGAAGAAGACGACGCATCCGGCCCAAGCGGATCGTGGCCAAGCGCGCCGCCGTCCCAGACGCGCACGCTAGCTCTGCAGCGCCTTCAGCACCCGGGGGAGGAACCGGAACGGGACGGCGCGGGCGCTGGTCTCGTCCACCGTCCCCGTGAGCACGAGGTCGAGCTCGGGGCAGTGGAACAGCCATGACCCCGTCGCTCCGGAGTGCCCCACCAGGGTCAGGGTCCGGCGGCCGGGGGCGAAGAGCCTGGGGATGCGGTAGCGCATCGTGGCGAGCCCGTACCGCATCGGGTAGAAGATCCGATTCCACCGCTCGTGCATCAGCCGGTACGTCGCGCGGTCCCGGAACACCTCGCCGCGCGTCAGCGCCCACATGAACCGCAGGGTGTCGTCGGCGGTCCCGATCAGGTCGTTGAAGCTGGCCATCGCCTGGGGGATGTCGAGTGGACGTCCCTTGGCCCACACGACCGCTGGCTCGTGGGCGGGAGGGTCGAGCGGCTCCGATCGGCCGGGGACCCATGTGTGCCGCAGGCCGAGCGGGCGGAACAGCCGCTCCTCGAACACTTCGTGGAAGGGCCTACCGGCTACGGCCTCGATGATCATCAGGAGCACCTGGAAACCGGTGTCCGAGTAGCGGGCCTTCTGGCGATCGGCGGAGAGGTCCTGCGGCTCGAAGCGGGGCCGCATCCCACGTGCGATCTCGAGGGCGTCGTCGAAGGTCCACGACCGGTCCACGCCGTCCTCGATCTCCTCGTAGATGCGGCGGCCGCCGCTCGGACGGTCCTCCAGGAAGTCCGGGAGCCCAGAGGTGTGGCTGAGGAGGTGCCGGACGGTGATCCTGGGCGTGTGGTCCACGCCGCCGAGCCGATGCAGGCGGGCGACCCGGTCCACGGGCAGGTACGCGGTGATGGGGGCATCGAGGTCGACATGGCCTTGTTCGTGGAGCTGCAGGATCGCGGTCCCGATGTAGAGCTTCGTGACGCTCGCGAGAGGGTACGGGGTGTCGGGCCGCATCGGGGTCCCGTCCGGGCGGGCGGGTCCAGAAGCCCCGACCCAGCGCAGCGACCCATCCCCGCTCGCCAGGCCCAGGATGACGTGGGGGATCTTCTTCCGGGAGGCGAGGGGGGGGGGGGGGGGGGGGGGGGG
>DASUTW010000237.1:0-15753 GCA_036374395.1 Actinomycetota bacterium | reverse complement strand
ATGTCGGGCGTCTCCTGGAAGACTCGCACGATCAAGCCGCCCGCAGCAGCGGGCGGCGCGGGGGCTTCGGGAGCGGTGCCCCCGGGCCCGGGTCCCTCGCGCTGCACCATCCTCAGCCTTTCCTTGGGACGACTCCCTCACGGGAGCCTCCGTCTCTCTATCGGTCGTTCGGGGGACCGAGTGAAGCCTCGCTGATCGGGCGGCCGGAAGGGCTCGCGGTACACTCGCGGCCATGACCACGGCGTCCGCCTACGAGCCATCCGAGGTCGAGTCGCGACTTTACGCGGACTGGATCGAGAGAGGGTACTTCCGCGCCGAGCCGACCGAGGAGCGCGAGCCCTTCTCCATCGTGCTGCCGCCCCCGAACGTGACGGGCGCTCTCCACATCGGGCACGCGCTCGATCACACGATCCAGGACGCGCTGATCCGCCGTCGCCGTATGCAGGGGTACGAGGCGCTCTGGCTGCCGGGCACGGATCACGCGGGGATCGGAACCGAGGTCCTGGTCGGCCGACGCCTGCTGGAGGAGGGCATCGACAAGCAGGCGATCGGACGTGAGGCCTTCATCGAGCGCGTGTGGGAGTGGCGGGAGCGGTATGGGGGCCGGATCGTCGAGCAGATGAAGGCCCTCGGCAGCTCGTGTGACTGGGACCGGCTGCGCTTCACGATGGACGAGGGGCTGCAGCACGCGGTGCGCGTGGCGTTCGTCCGCCTGTACGAGGACGGGCTGATCTACCGGGGCGAGCGCATCATCAACTGGTGCCCCACGGATCAGACGGCGCTCTCCGACTCCGAGGTGGAGCACGAGGAGGTGGAGGGAGAGCTTGTGACCTTCCGGTACCCCATGGCCGACGGCGACGGCCACATCGAGGTGGCCACGACCCGGGTCGAGACGATGCTGGGGGACACAGGGATCGCGGTCCACCCGGACGACGAGCGCTACCAAGACCTGGTGGGACGCTCGGTGCGGCATCCCCTGGATGGGCGAGAGCTGCCGATCGTGGCCGACGAGACGGTGGATCCGTCGTTCGGCACCGGCGCCGTCAAGGTCACGCCAGCGCACGACCCCAACGACTTCGAGATCGCCGAGCGGACCGGGCTGGAGGCCCGGAACGTCCTCACGTCCGAGGCCAGGCTCAACGACGCCGTTCCCGAGGCCTTCCGAGGCCTGGACCGGTACGAGGCCCGACGGGCCGTCCGCGACCGGCTGGACGAGCTGGGCCTCATCGTCCGGGAGGAGAGGCCGTACGTCCACTCCGTGGGCCACTGCTATCGATGCCGGTCCGAGATCGAGCCTTGGCTGTCGGGGGAGCAGTGGTTCGTGAAGGTCGACCCGCTGAAGGGCCCCGCCATGGAGGCGGCCGAGTCGGGGGGCCTCGTCTTCTCACCGCCCCGCTGGAAGGATCGATACCTGGAGTGGCTGGAGGGCCTGCGGGACTGGAACATCTCCCGCCAGCTCTGGTGGGGCCACCGGATCCCCGTCTGGTACTGCTCGAACGGGCACGAGTTCGCCTCGATCGAGGACCCGAAGGGGTGCGCACAGTGCGGGAGCGCCGAGATCGAGCAGGACCCGGACGTCCTCGACACCTGGTTCTCGTCCCAGCTCTGGCCGTTCTCCACGCTGGGGTGGCCCGAGGAGACGGAGGATCTCCACTACTTCTATCCCACGTCGGTCCTGGTGACGGGCTACGAGATCCTCTACCTCTGGGTGGCCCGGATGGTGATGTCGGGGCTGCGGCTGACCGGCGATCTGCCCTTCCACACCGTCGTGATCCACGGGCTGGTCCGAGATGCCCAGGGCCGCAAGATGTCCAAGTCGCTGGGGAACGTGATCGATCCCCTCGATATGATCGAGCGGTACGGGGCCGACGCGCTTCGCTTCGCGCTGTCGCGGATGGCCTCGCCCGAGCAGCAGAACCTGCCCCTGGCCGAGGACCAGATCGAGGCCGGGAAGCACTTCGCCAACAAGCTCTGGAACGCCGCGCGCCTCGTCCGCACGAACCTCGAAGGCGACGATCTCTCGCCGCCGTCGCCCGAGCGTCTCACCGTGACCGACCGGTGGCTGCTCTCCCGGGTCGAGGCGTGCCACGCGGAGGTGGACGCCGCGATGGAGACCTACCGGTTCGCGGACGCGGCGCAGGCCCTCTATCGGTTCCTCTGGTCCGAGTACTGCGACTGGGGCCTGGAGATGGCGAAGCCGCGGTTCTACGAGGGATCCGAGGAGGATCGCCGCGACGCCGCCGCGGTCCTGGCGTGGGTCCTCGAGCGGAGCCTGCGCCTCCTCCATCCGATCATGCCGTTCGTCACAGAGGAGATCCGTCGGCGCTTCGTTCTGGAGGGGTCGATCATGATCGCCTCGTGGCCCGAGCCGATGCCCGCTCATCGCGACGAGGAGGCCGAGGCTCGAGTGGGGTTCGCCATGGATCTCGTCACGGCGGTCCGGCGCTTCCGCAGCGATCACCGGGTGCCGCCGTCCCTCGAGCTGAGGGTGAGGGTGGAGGGCGACGCCGCCCAACGACAGATCCTGGGCACGCTCTCCGAGGAGGTGCGGAGGCTGGCCCGGGTGGGCTCCATCGTCACGACCGGGGAGGCTTCCTCTCCCTCGGGCTCGGCGCGCCTCCACGTGCAGGGAGCCGAGGTGTTCATCCCGCTGGAGGGGGTCCTCGACCCCGAGGCCGAGTGCGATCGCCTGCGAAGTCGGATCGAGGCGCTGGGCGAGGAGGCCGGGAAGGCCGAGCGGAAGCTGGCCAACGAGGGCTTCGTGACGAAGGCCCCGGCCGAGGTCGTGGAGGAACAGCGGCGGAGGCTGACCCGGCTCAAGGAGGAGGAGGCAGCGCTCCGCGAGCAGCTCGACGAGCTGGGCTGCGGCTGACGTGCGCTTCGAGGACGCCGTCGCCGACCTGGAGGCGCGGGGCGAGGGCAGGATGATCCCCACCCTCGACCGGATCCGCGCAGTGGTCGAGCTGATGGGCGACCCGCAGCTCGCCTACCCGACGGTCCACGTGGCCGGCACGAACGGGAAGACGACGACCACGCGTCTCGTCGAGCGGCTGCTCTGCGCCCACGGCGTCTCCGCGGGCGCGCTGACCTCCCCGCACCTCCACACAGTCCGGGAGCGCCTCACCTTCTGCGGGGACCCGATCGAGGAGCAGGAGTTCGCCGAGACCTACGCCCACCTCCGGCACTTCCTCGAGGAGGTGGATCGGGAGGGCGAGCGGGTCACGTACTTCGAGACGCTCGCCGCCCTGGCCGCCCTATGGTTCGCCGACAAGCCCGTCGACGTCGGGGTGTTCGAAGTGGGGATGGGCGGCTCCTGGGACGCGACGAACGTGATCCGCTCGGAGGTGGCGGTGATCACGCCGATCGGCCTCGACCATCCCGAGCTGGGAAGCACCGTCGAGGAGGTTGCGGCGGAGAAGGCGGGGGTCCTGAAGGAGGGGACGCGGGCGGTCGTGCGGGAGCAGCGGCCCGAGGCCCGGAAGGTCCTGGAGGCCCGCGCCGCCGAGGTGGGGGCCACGCTGCTCCACGAGGGCGAGGACTTCACGGTCCCGGTGCGGGACCTGGCCGTCGGGGGCCAGCGCCTCGCGGTCCGCGGGGTGCGCGGCGAGTACAGGGGCCTGTCCCTGCCTCTCCACGGTGAGCACGCGGCCCGCAGCGCGGCCGCGGCCGTGGCCGCGGCCGAGCTCACCCTCGACCGGGAGCTCGGGGCGAACGCGGTCCGTGAGGCGCTGGCCGGCGCGAGCTCGCCGGGGCGCCTCGAGGTGGTGGCCCGCCACCCGCTCGTGGTCCTCGACGGAGGGCACAACCCAGATGGGGCCGCCGCGCTGGCGGCGGCGGTGGGGGAGGCCTTCATCTGGGAGCGTCTCTACCTGGTGCTGGCGGTGCTGGAGACGAAGGACGCGACCGGGATCGCCTCGGCGCTCGCGCCCAGGACGACGTCGGCCTTCGTCGCCGCGTCGAGCCACCCGCGGGCGATGGACCCGGAGCGGCTCGCGGCCGTCGCCGAGCGTGCGGGGATCCCCGCGATCGCGCACCCAACCGTGGCCGCCGCGCTCGACGCGGCGACGAAGGCCGCGGGCCCCGACGACCTCATCCTCGTGACCGGCTCTCTGTACACTGTCGCGGATGCCCGCCCCCGCTACGTGAAAGGCTGAGATGACGACGCAGGAGACGCTCGTGATCGCGAAGCCCGACGCCGTCCGGCGTCGCCTCGTGGGGGAGATCCTGCGCCGCTTCGAGGAACGCGGCCTCCGCATCACGGGCCTTCGGATGATGCGCATCGACCAGGATCTCGCCGACCGCCACTACGAGGAGCATCGCGACAAGCCGTTCTTCGGAGAGCTCGTCGAGTTCATCACGTCCGGCCCGGTGGTGGTGGCGAGGATCGAGGGCGAGGACGCCGTGGCGGCGGTGCGCGAGCTGATGGGGCCCACCGACCCGAAGGACGCGCCCCCGGGCACGATCCGCGGCGACTACGGGGAGGTCATCACCGAGAACCTCGTCCACGGCAGCGACTCCCCCGAGAACGCGAAGCGCGAGCTCGACCTCTTCTTCGGGTGACCAGGTCCCACCGTTCGGCCGAGGCGGTCCTATAATCGCGCTCACGGGGGAGGGGCACCGGATGGAGAGGTTCGCATGGCCATCTCGGTTGCTCCGAAGGCACGGATCGGGGCTCGCCTGAGGGAAGCCCGGGTCCGTCGAGGCGTCTCGGTCGAGGATGCAGCGCTCCACACACGGATCAAGCCCAGGTTCTTGCGCGCCCTGGAGGCAGACGCTCCGCCCTCGGCCTTCCGCGCGCCCGTGTACGCGAGGGCCTTCCTCCGGGAGTACGCGGGCTTCCTGGGGCTGGATCCCGAGCCCCTCGTCGCCGACTACGCGACCGCCCACGGGATCGGGGACGGCCAGCCGATCCGGCTCCCACGGCCCGTCGAGCGACGATCGCACAGGAAGCTGATCGCCACGCTCCTGTGGATCGCGTCGCTGGGCGCGATGGGAGCGCTGGTGGTGGTCTCCGCGCGGAGCGTGGAGCGATCGATCCCGCCCGCGCCCCTCCCGGCGGAGGCCTCGCCCCCGGCCGTCGAGGCCGGCGCCCCGGCGGGCGAGGAGGACGAGATCGACCTCCGGCTCCGGGTGAAGGACGCGAGGACCTGGCTCCGCGTGCGGGTCGACGGAGAGCTGGCCGAGGACGGACGGCGGAAGCCGGGGTTCGTGAAGACGTTCCGGGCCGACCGCCGGATCCGGCTCGAGGTGGCGAACGCCGGCGCCGTCAGGCTCAGGCTGGGCGGCGAGCCTCTGGGAGCCCCGGGCGCCGAGGGCGTCACGTATCGGGCGACCTTCGTCCTGGTGGACGGCGAGGTGCAGGTCCGCAGGCCCTGATCAGATCCGTCGGAGCGCGAGGACCGCGTTCTGGCCCCCGAACCCGAACGCGTTCGAGAGCGCCAGCCTGACGTCCGTCTCGCGCTTCTCGTTGGGCACGTAGTCGAGGTCGCACTCGGGGTCGGGCGTCTCGTGGTTGATCGTGGGAGGGATCACGCCGTCGCGCACGGCCAGCGCGGCCGCGGCGGCCTCGGCGGCGCCGGCCGCCCCGACCATGTGCCCCGTCATCGACTTCGTGGACGAGACCGCAACCTCGTACGCGTAGTCGCCGAACGCCTTCTTGATGGCCCGGGTCTCGGCGGCGTCGTTGAGTGGTGTCGAGGTGCCGTGGGCGTTGATGTAGTCGACCGCCTCCGCCGGCTCCCCGGCGTCGGTGAGCGCCATCTGCATCGCGATCACCGCCCCCGCCCCCTGGGGCTCCGGCTGGGTGATGTGGAACGCGTCGGCCGAGGTCCCGTATCCGGCGACCTCCGCGTAGATCGTCGCCCCCCGGGCCCGGGCCCGCTCCTCCTCCTCGAGGACGAGCACGCAGGCCGCCTCCGAGATCACGAAGCCGTCCCGGTCGGCGTCGAAAGGACGGGACGCCCGCTCGGGATCTGCGTTCCTGGAGAGCGCTTGCATCTGGGCGAACGCGGCCAGCGACAGCGGGGTGATCCCAGCCTCCGTGCCCCCGGCCAGGGCCAGGTCGGCCATGCCGTGCTTGATGTAGCGGTACCCCTCCCCGACGCCGTGGGCCCCTGCCGCGCAGGCGGTCGTGATGCACGCGTTGGGTCCCGTGAACCCGAACTCCATCGCCACGGTTCCCGTGGCCGCGTTGGCCATCATCGCGGGCACCGTGAAGGCCGACACCCTCCCGGGCCCCCGCTCGTTCAGGATCTTGATCTGCTCCTCCATGGAGCGGAGGCCACCCACCCCCGTGGAGACGACGACGGCGGCGCGCTGAGGGTCGATCTGCGGGGATCCCGCGTCCTCCCACGCCAGCTTGGCCGCCGCCACGGCGAGGTGCACCGCGCGATCGGTGCGCTTGGCGGCCTTGCGGTCCATCCAGTCGGCGGCATCGAAGCCCTCGACCTCCCCGCCGATCCGCACGGGATGTTCGGAGGCGTCGAAGAGGGTGATCTCCCCGATGCCCGATCGTCCCGAGACGAGCGCGTCCCAGAACGGCTCGCGCCCAGTTCCGACCGGTGTGACGGGCCCGATGCCGGTGAGAACGACCTTCCGCTCGGTCACCTAGGCGGAAACCCCCAGCTTGGATGCGGCGAGGTCGACCGCCTCCTTCACGGTCTTGACCCCCTCCATCTCCTCCTCGGGGATCTCGATGCCGAACTCCTCCTCGAGCGCGAGCACGGCCTCCACGAGGTCGAGGGAGTCCGCGTCGAGGTCGTCCTCGAAGCTGGCCTCCAGCGTGACCTCGTCCGGGTCCCGGGCCAGCTGCTCGGCCAGGACCTTGCGGACGCGCTCCTCGATCTCCTTCCTCTCCATCCCTTCCTCCTTGGTTCAGTTCCCGACAACCCTACGCGGTCATACCCCCGTCGACAGGGAGCACCGCTCCGTTCACGTAGGAGGCTTCCTCGCCGGCGAGGAAGCCGATCGCGGCGGCGATCTCCTCGGGGCGCCCCGGCCTCCCGGTCGCGATCAGCCCCATCATCCGCTCGCGGGCCGCCTCGGTCATCTCGGCCACGATCGCGGTCTCGACGTAGCCGGGCGCCACGGCATTCACCGTGATCCCGCGCGCGCCCACCTCCCGGGAGAGCGAGCGGGTCAGGCCCAGCACGCCGGCCTTCGAGGCGCTGTAGGAGGCCTGGCCCGGGTTGCCCCGCAGGCCCGCGGCGGAGGAGACGAGGATCACCCGTCCCCATCGGGCGAGCTGCATGCCCCGGAGGGCCTCCCGCACGCAGAGGAACACCCCCGTGAGGTTGACGTCGAGCGTCCTCTGCCACTGCTCCAGCGGGTACGTCTCCGTGGGGCCGTCGCGGCGGACGCCGGCGTTGGCCACGAGGACGAGGGGGGCTCCCCGCCACTCCTTGATCTCGCGGAAGAGGCGGCGTACCTCCTGCTCGTCGGCGACGTCGGCCCCGAAGGCCTGGGCCTCGCCGCCGCGCTCCTCGATCATCTCGGCCGTCTCCTTGGCCCCCGCGTCGTTCGTGCCGTAGGCGCACGCCACCGGCATCCCGCGGCCCGCGAGCTCAAGCGCGGCGGCGCGGCCCAGGCCGCCCCCCGCGCCGGTCACCAGGGCGATGCGCCCGCTCACGCCGGCGGCTCCGCGGTCCACCGGATCAGGTTCGCTCCCCAGGCCAGGCCGGCCCCGAAGGCGGCCGTCAGCACCAGGTCGCCGGGCGACAGCCTGCCCTCGCGCCACGCGTGGTCGAGAGCGATCGGGACGGAGGCGGCGGAGGTGTTCCCCACCTCCTCGAGGTCGATGTAGACCCGCTCGGGCGGGACGGAGAGGCGCTCGGCCACGGCGCGGATGATGCGGGCGTTGGCCTGATGGGGGACGAGCATCGTGACGTCGCCCAGGGCGAGGCCGGCCTTCTCCAGCAGGCGCCTCGCGGCGTCGGACATGCCGCGCACGGCCCGCTTGAACACCTCGCGCCCGTCGGCCATCCGGATGAAGTGCTCCCCACGCGCGATGGTCTCGGCCGAGATGGGCGAGGCCGAGCCGCCCGAGGGCCCCTCGAGGATGTGCGCGTGCCGGCCGTCGTTCTCGAGGACCGAGCCGATGATCCCCGGCTCATCCCCCGGGACGAGCACCGCGGCGCCGGCGCCGTCGCCGAAGAGAACGCAGGTCGTGCGGTCCTCCAGGTTGAGGATCGGCGAGAGCACCTCGACGCCGACGACGAGCACCGTCTCGGCCCCGCCCGTGACGATCTGCCCCCTGGCCATCTCGGTGGCATAGATGAACCCCGCGCAGGCGGCGGCGAGGTCGAAGGCCGCCCCGTGGATCCCCAGCTCCGCCTGGAGGAACGAGGCGGTCGAGGGGAGGGGCTGGTCGCCGGTGAAGGTGGCGCAGATCGTGAGGTCCACGGCGCCCGGATCCACGCCCGCCGCCTCGAGCGCCTCCCTCGCGGCCCGCGCGCCCAGCATCGAGGCCGTCTCGCCCTCGGCCACGAATCGCCTCGCCCCGATCCCCGTTCGGGTGCGGATCCACTCGTCCGAGGTGTCCACGCCCATCGCGGCGAGATCGTCGTTCGTCACGACCCGCTCGGGGAGGGCGGAGCCGAATCCGGCGATCTGGGCGTGCCGCCCGGTCACGAGCCCTCCGGGGCGAGCTCCGGCTCGATGGCGAGGATCGCCTGGCCGGCGACGAGCGGCTCGCCCTCGATCCCGAGGATCGAGGACACGACGCCCCCCACCGGCGCCCTGAGGATGACCTCGCCGGAGCCCTGGAGCACGCGGGCCACCGGCTGGCCGGCCTCCACGAGCTCGCGACCGCCGGCGAATCGCAGCGGAGGGAGGTACCTGAGTCGACCCGCGCCAGGGCTGACGAGCACCCGGAGGGTCGTCGGCGAGTGGTCGAACGGCTCGAACGTGATGCTCATCGGACTCCTTCTTGTTCGACGAACGCTCGCGCGTCCGCGGGGCTTCCCACCGGGACGGCGCGGGAGCCGGGGACGGAGCGCTTCACCAGCTTGGACAGGACGTCGCCGGGCCCCGCCTCCACGAAGAGGTCGATCCCGGCGTCCGCCATCGCGCGGATCGAGCGCTCCCACTTCACCGGGGACACCAGGTGGCGGGAGAGCAGGTCGCGGAGGGCGGACGGCTGCGAGGTGGGGCGCCCGCTCGCGTTCGGAACCACGGGGAACCGGGGCTCCGAGAAGTCGAGCTTGGCGATCGCCGCCCGGACGCGGGCGAGGGCGGGCTCCATCAGCTTCGAGTGGAACGCCCCCGCGACCTTCAGCCTCACCGTGCGGACCTTGCGGCTTCGGGCCAGCTCCTCGGCCCGTTCGATCGCGGGGATCGACCCAGAGAGGACGGTTTGCCTGGGGCTGTTCTCGTTGGCCACGGTGAGGACGTCGCCCCGTCCGGCGGTGGCCACGATCTCGGCGGCCTCCTGTGGGGAGACGCCGACCAGAGCCGTCATCCCGCCGGGGGAGGTGTCGGAGGCCTCCTGCATGGCGCGTCCCCGCTCGACCACCGCGGTGAGCGCCTGGTCCACCGGCACGGCGCCCGCCGCCGCCAGGGCCACGAACTCGCCGAGGGAGTGTCCGGCGGTCATGGCGAAGGTCGCACCCTCGGCCTCGAGCACCCGGAGCGCGGCCAGGTCGCAGGCGAACATCGCCGGCTGGACGACGTCGGTCAGCCCCAGCTTCTCCTCGTCGCTCGCCACCGCCACGACGTCGTACCCGAGGACGTCGGAGGCCTCGGCGAGCGTCTCCTTGCCCCTGGGGTGGTCGGTCCAGGGGTCGGCCATCCCGGCGTATTGGGACCCCTGGCCCGGGAACAGCACGGCGATCCTCACGACACCTCCCTCGGAGTATAGGTGGGCGACCCGCTTCTCAGACTCGACGCAGGGTGCCACGGTTACCCGGGTCGCGCAACTTAACGGCCGGTAGGTTTTCGCAGGTCAGACATACTACTCGGTAGGTTGGAGTGGAGGCGGGGCCGGCCCTCCGGCGACATCCCGCGAGGGCCCAGCGCTCAGGCACCGTTTCGTTGTACCCTTCGCGACGGTTGCGCACAAACGAGTCCGGTTGGACGCGGCCGCGTCGTTGCATTACCGTATGGAGTCCTGTAGACAGAGGCCACCCGGCCTCGAGCTTCCCCGGGAAGGTGAGATTGACGCAGAACGGTGAGCCACAGCGGACCGAGCGGCTCTCTCGCGACCGCCGGCCGGAGGGCATCACCGGGCTCCTCGGTCGGGACATGGCCGTGGACCTCGGCACCGCCAACACCCTCGTCTACGTCCGCGGGCGTGGCATCGTCCTGAACGAGCCCTCCGTCGTCGCGATCAACACGATGACGAAGCAGGTCCTGGCCGTGGGGGCCGAGGCGAAGCGGATGATCGGCCGGACCCCGTCCCACATCCAGGCCGTGCGCCCGCTGAAGGACGGCGTGATCGCCGACTTCGACATCACCGAGAAGATGCTGCGGTACTTCATCCAGAAGGTGCACACGCGGCGGTTCCTGGCCAAGCCTCGCGTTGTGGTCTGCGTCCCGAGCGGGATCACCGGGGTCGAGCAGCGTGCGGTCGAGGAGGCCACGATCTCGGCCGGTGCCCGCGCCGCTTACATCATCGAGGAGCCGATGGCCGCCGCGATCGGCGCCGGGCTTCCCGTCCACGAGCCGACCGGCAACATGGTCGTGGACATCGGGGGCGGCACCACCGAGGGGGCCATCATCTCGCTGGGCGGGATCGTCACCGCCACCTCGGTCCGCGTGGGCGGGGACGAGCTGGACGAGGCGATCATCCAGTACGTGAAGAAGGAGTACTCGCTCGTTCTCGGGGAGCGGACGGCCGAGGCGATCAAGATGGCGATCGGGTCGGCCTTCCCCATGCCCGACGAGATGATCGCCGAGATCAAGGGCCGTGACCTCGTCACCGGGCTCCCCAAGACGATCCACGTCTCGGCCGAGGAGATCCGCAAGGGCCTCGAGGAGCCGGTCAACGCCGTGGTGGACGCGATCAAGAACACGCTCGACCGCTGCCCGCCCGAGCTGGCCGCCGACATCATGGACCAGGGGATCGTGCTGACGGGCGGCGGAGCCCTCCTCAAGGGCCTCGACGAGCGGCTGAAGCACGAGACCGGGATGCCGATCCACGTGGCCGAGAACCCGCTGGCGTGCGTGGTGATGGGGTCCGGGAAGTGCTTGGAGGAGTTCGAGGCCCTGAAGCAGGTCCTCGCCTCCTCGACGCGACGCTAGCAACCCGCAGGGCTAGACTCCCAGCGTATGGCGATCTACAGGCGCGAGCGGAGCACCCGTCTGCTCGTGGTGGCGCTGGTCGTCACGAGCCTCGTCATCATCACGCTGGACATCCGCGGCGGCCAGCGGGGACCGCTGGCCGCCGCGGGAACGATCTCCCTCGCCAACATCAGCCCGCTCCAGGACGGCATCGCCACGGTCTTCCGTCCGATCGGGAGCTTCTTCAGCAACCTCGCTTCGCTGGGCTCGCTCCGGGCCGAGAACGAGCGGCTCCAGGCCGAGGTGGCGGAGCTCCAGGCCGTGCGGGTCCGGTTCCTCGAGTACGAGCGGCGGCTCAAGCAGCTCACCGCGCTCCTGGAGTTCAAGGAGACGCAGGAGGTGGAGACGATCGGCGCCACCGTGATCAGCGAGGTCCCCACGAACTTCGAGGCCTCTGTGACGATCGACCGAGGCACGGCCGACGGGGTGGAGCTCGACATGGCCGTGGTCGCCGCCGAGGGCCTCGTGGGGCGTGTGGTGTCGGTCTCCGAGCGCTGGTCCAAGGTCCTCCTGCTGATCGACGTGGATCACGCGGTTCATGCGCGGCTCGCCTCGACCGGCGAGACGGGGATCCTCCGGGGGCAGCGGGAGCGGGACCTGAGGTTCGATCTGATCGACCCCGGGACCCCCGTCGAGGCGGGCGAGCCCGTCGTGACCTCGGGCCAGGACGGCGTCTATCCGCCGGGCATCGAGATCGGGGCCGTCTCCCACGTCGCGCCGAACGAGTCGGGCTTCCAGGAGCAGATCCTCGTTCGCCCGTACGTCGACGTGTCCCGGCTGTCGGAGGTGCTGGTCGTCCTCTCCGGCGGCGTGGTCGAGGGCAGTCAACGGTAGGCCGACCGGGGGATATGGAGAGGGATAGACTGACTCTCCGTGCGACGCGGACTCGCGTGGGCCGCCGTGGTGGTCACGGCCCTGCTGCTGCAATCCACCGTCTTCGCCCAGGTGAAGCTCGCGGGAGCGAAGCCGGAGCTGATGTTCCTCATCACGATCGTGATGGCGATGCTCGAGGGCCCGTCGGTGGGCGCCGTCACGGGGTTCACGGCGGGGATGGGGCAGGACTTCCTCCTCGATCAGCCCAAGGGCCTCACGGCGCTGACGCTCACGCTCGTGGGCTACGCGGTGGGGCAGGTGCGCCAGTACATCGTCACGCCCGGCCCCCTCACCCCCGTGCTGCTGGTGGGCGGGTTCACGGCGATCGGCGTGCTCTTCTACGGGCTCGTGGCCTTCCTGCTGGGCCAGCTCGGGACCGGCTTCCTCTTCCTGCTGCGGACGGCTCTGCTGTCCGCGGTCTACAACGCCGTGCTGACGCCCCTCCTGTACCCCGTGCTGAAGCGCGTGGCCGAGGCGTCCAAGACGAGCCGGGTGCACAGGTGGTGACATGAGCGAGGATCGGATGTCGAACCGGATGCGGGTGCTCGCCGCGTTCGTGGCGTTCCTGTTCGCCGCCCTGGTGACTCGGCTGTGGTTCCTTCAGGTCCTCGCCGCCGAGGAGTACCAGGAGCGTGCGGAGTCCAACCGCGTCCGGATCATCCCGGAGCCAGCCCCGCGGGGGAGGATCCTCGACGCGAACGGTCGGGTTCTCGTGGACAACCGACGGAGCATCCAGGTGGTCGTCAACCGGCGCCACGTCGAGAACCCCGAAGAGCTCCTCTTCCGTCTCTCCGAGGTGCTCGAGGTGCCGGTGAATGAGCTGGCCGAGCGATACGAGGACCCCACCTACCTGCCGTACCAGCCGGTGCCCGTGGCCGACGACGTCCCCGAGCGGAAGGCGGCCTACCTCGTGGCGCACCGCAGGGAGTTCCCCGGCGTCTCGTATCGCGTGGTCGGCGTGCGCGACTACGTGCACGGGTCGCTCGCGGCCCACGTGCTGGGCTACCTGGGAGAGATCAACGAAGAGGAGCTGAAGTCACCCGCGTTCCGACGCTACCGGCCGGGCGACGAGGTCGGTCGGGGCGGCGTCGAGCAGCACTACGAGGAGTTCCTCCGGGGCAAGGAGGGCTACCGGAGCATCCAGGTCGACGCCCAGGGCCGGTCCGGGCAGGTGCTCGGCTCCCGTCGCCCGGAGCCCGGCAACGACCTGTACCTCTCGATCGACCTCGGGCTCCAGACGGCGGCCGAGGAGAGCCTGGCCCAGGGCGTGAGGGCCGCCAACGGGGTCGTCACCTCGGAGGGCCGAACGCTCAACGCCAAGGCGGGAGCCGTGGTCGCCCTGGACCCGAACACCGGTCACGTCCGCGCCATGGCCTCGTTCCCCGCCTACAACCCCGAGGTGTTCGTGGACGGCCTCAGCCAGAGGGAATGGAGGCGGTTCGACCGCGACCCGACCCATCCGCTCAACAACCGGGCGATCCAGGGCCTCTATCCCGCGGCCTCCACCTTCAAGCCGTTCGTGGCCGCCGCGGCGGTGAAGGCGGGGATCGCCGGCCCCGAGGGCTACTTCCCGTGCCCCCCGACGTTCGAGGTGCCGGGCGACACGTCGGGGACCGTGTTCCACAACTGGCACTCGGGGAACGACGGTTTCCTCTCGCTGGCGGGGTCCCTGGAGCGTTCCTGCGACACGGTGTACTACCAGTTCGGGCTGGACTTCTGGCGGCTGCGGGACGAGCGCGGCGACGTGATGCAGCGGCAGCTCCGGAAGTGGGGGTTCGGCCGGCCCACCGGGGTCGACGTCCCGGGAGAGCTCGAGGGTCGGGTCCCCGACAGCGAATGGAAGCAGCAGGTGCACGAGCTCTACCCGAAGTACTTCCCCGAGGGTCTCTGGCTCCCCGGCGACAACATCAACATGTCGATCGGGCAGGGGGACCTCCTCGTGACCCCGCTGCAGCTCGCCTCCGCCTACGCGGCGATCGCGAACGGGGGCACGCTGTACCGGCCTGAGGTCGGCCTCCGCGTGGAGGCGCCCGACGGGACCGTCCTCAAGGCCGTGGCGCCGCGCGAGATCCGAAGGATCCCCATGCAGAAGAAGGCGAGGGAGCAGGTCCTGGCCGGCCTGCGGGCGGCCGTGCAGGGCGTCGGGGGGACGGCCACCACGGCGTTCGCCGGCTTCCCGGGGTCCGTGGCCGGCAAGACCGGCACGGCCGAGGTGATCGTGGACGGTCAAGAGACGACCCACTCATGGTTCGCGGCGTTCGCCCCGGCCGAGGATCCGGAGATCCTGGTGGTTGCCATCGTCGAGGAGGGTGGGCACGGCTCGCAGGTGGCGGCTCCGATCGTGCGCCGGATCCTCGAGCAGTACTTCGGGATCACGCCCAGCGCGTTCCGCATCGGGGTGGCGACGGACTGATGGCGCTCGAGGCGGCTCCGGCGCGGCGGTGGCTCGGCGAGGTGGCCCCGATCCGCCACCTCGACCCCACGCTGATCTTCGTCAGCATCGGGCTGACGATCTACGGCCTGCTGATGGTCTACTCCGCCACCCACCGGACGCTGGCCACGTTCGGCGAGGACCCGGGCTTCTACCTCAAGCGGCAGCTCGCCTTCATGATGCTGGGGCTCATCGTGCTCGTGATCGCCTCGGTCTTCGACTACCGGCTGGTGAAGGTGTACGCGCCGTTCATCTTCGCCATCTGCGGCTTCCTCCTCTTCCTCGTGCTGACCCCGCTCGGCAGCGAGACGGCCGGCGCCCAGCGCTGGCTGAGCCTGTTCGGGTTCCAGTTCCAGCCCTCGGAGGTCGCGAAGCTCGCGCTGATCGCGATGCTTGCCGCATACCTCTCGGAGATCCGGGGCCCCGTGCGCCTGGAGCACGTCTGGCGGGCCACCGGCCTCACGGTGATCCCGATGGCCCTGGTCTTCCTCCAGCCCGACATCGGGACCTCGATGGTCTTCGCCGTGATCCTCGTGACGATGCTGATCGTCTCGGGGGCGAAGGCGAAACAGATCGGGATCCTGGCGATCGCGGCACTGATCGCGCTCTTCGCCGCGTTCCGGCTGGGGGTGGTGCAGGAGTACCAGATCGAGCGGCTGACCGGGTTCCTCGACCCCGCGAACGACCCGCTCCGCGCCGGCTACAACCGGGCGCAGGCCGAGATCGCGATCGGCGCCGGCGGACTGTTCGGGACGGGGTACGGGTCGGGGACCCAGACGAACCTCGACTTCGTCCCCGAGCAGCACACGGACTTCATCTTCACGGTGGTCGGCGAGGAGTTCGGATTCGTGGGGGCCGTCCTCCTCCTCTCGATGTACGGCATCCTGGTCTGGCGCGGGTTCAGGATCGCCATGATGTCGAAGGACGCCTTCGGCTCCCTGCTCGCCCTGGGGATCGCGGGGATGCTCGCGTTCCAGGTCTTCGTCAACGTGGGGATGACCCTGGGGATCATGCCGATCACGGGGATCCCGTTACCGTTCCTCTCCTACGGGGGCACCGCGCTGCTCACCAACTTCCTGGCGGTGGGCCTCCTGCTGAACGTGCACATGCGCAGGTTCAAGTAGGAGCCTCCCGGAGCCGGCACCTCCTCCTGCTATCCTGGTGGTGCATGT